>JAPJRE010000426.1 GCA_030824725.1 Sphingomonas sp. | reverse complement strand
CACTGTGCCATTGCCTTGGTCAGGCGGCCAGCACGCGATCGTCGAAGAGCCCGAACGCCAGGGTCGAGGCGTAGAAGGCCACCGCCCGCTCGCGCGGCATCGTGCCTGCCCATTTGCGCATGTCGAACGCGGCATTCTGCAGCGCCATCAGCGCCTGACTGGCGACCAGCGGGTCGATCGGGCGGATCGTGCCCTCGGCGATGCCGTCGGACAGCATGCCGGCGAAGCGCCGCGCGATCCGGTTCGAGCGATCGAGCATCGTGTTGCGGACATGTGGGGGGAGGCCCGACAGGGCCGTCGTGCGCAGCAGCGGCCCGCGCTCGGAGAATTGATAGTCGAGCAGTGTCGCCAGCGTGCTCTCAATCCGCTGCCACTGGCTGCCGGCGTGGCTTTCGGCCAGCCGCTGCGCATCGGCGAGTATGTCGAAGCTGCGCTTGTAGCAGGCGATCACCAGATCGTCCTTGGCATCGAGATGGTGGTAGAAGCTGCCCTTGGTCACGTTGAGCTCGGAGGCGATGCGCTGCACCGACGCGCCGCGATAGCCGAGCTCGTTGATCAGCCGGGTGGCGGCCAGCAGGAACGCCTCGCGACCGGGCTCGGGCTCGTCATGGACCAGCTCGAACAGTTCGGGTGACCAGGTCTGGCCGGGTGCGGCGATGCCGTGGCGAAACACGTCCATCAGCCGCGCCTCGACCCGCGGATATTCGTCGATCTCGTAGCGGGTGATCCAGGCGTTCAGCCAGAAGCTGTTCTCGAGCAGCACATGTGCGCGGGCGCCGCGCAGGTCGGTCTCGGCGCGGCTGCCGTCGCTGCCCCACAGGCTGCGGGTCTTGCGGAAGACGTTGCGCCAGCCCGCCATCAGCTTGCCCTTGAGCGGCTCCTCCATCGCGCGCAGGTCCGACAGCATCGCGACCGCCTGTTCCTCGCCGCGGCCTATCCGCGCCAGCCGCTCCATGTTGATGGCGAGGAAGCGGGCGACGCGCGCCTCCGGGGTCGGCTCGGCCAGCGCCTGGTCGAGGATGTCGTGCAGCCAGGCGAGCGTCTGCTCGAACGCGGCGGCGGCGAGGTCTTCTTTGCGCTTGAAATAATAGGTGACCGAGGTGGTGTTGAGCCCCACACGCCGCGCGACATCGGCGAAGGTCATGCCCTTCGCGCTCTGCTCGTTGATCGCGGCGGCGGCGGCCGCCAGGATCGCGTCGCGCTTGGCCTGGAACCGCTTGGTGTTGGTGGTCTCGATCTTGGGCGGCGATTGCATCCCTCCAGCTTAGCCGTTTCCGCTGCACGCCCAAATGGTTTTTTGATCTCGGTATGCGGCAATTTGATCGTGCAGCGACCTTTACCGAATATCGGGTACGGGCTAGGCTCTGTCCAAAGAACGACAGGAGAGCGATGCCATGGACTTCACGCTGAACGCGCGCGAAACCCATTTCCGCGACCGGGTGAAGGCCTTCATAGACGCCGAGATCCGCCCGCGCGAGGCCGAGTATCGCGCCGCGGCCGCGGCGGGCGAGCGCTGGTCGGTCAATCCGGTGCTGGAGGACGTCAAGGCACGCGCCAAGGCAGCGGGTCTTTGGAATTTCTTCATGCCGCCCCAGTCCGGACGGCCGCATGTCGACGACAGCTTCGTGTTCGAGGGCGAGCAGCTCACCAATCTGGAATATGCGCTGTGTGCCGAGGAGATGGGCCGGGTTGGCTGGGCGTCCGAGGTGTTCAACTGCTCGGCGCCCGATACCGGCAACATGGAGGTGCTCCACCGCTACGGCACGCGGGCGCAGAAGGATGCGTGGCTGGCGCCGCTGATGCGTGGCGAGGTCCGCTCGGCCTTCCTGATGACCGAGCCCGCGGTCGCCTCGTCCGACGCCACCAATATCGAGACGCGGATCGAGCGCGATGGCGATCATTATGTGATCAACGGTCGGAAATGGTGGTCCTCGGGTGCGGGCGATCCGCGCTGCAAGATCGCCATCCTGATGGGCAAGACCGATTTCGCCGCCGCCAAGCATGCCCAGCAGAGCATGATCCTCGTGCCGCTCGACACGCCGGGCGTGACCATCGAGCGGATGCTCTCGGTCTTCGGGTACGACCACGCGCCGCATGGCCATGCCGAGATCGTGCTGCGCGACGTGCGCGTGCCGGCGGAGAATTTGCTGCTCGGCGAAGGCCGCGGTTTCGAGATCGCGCAGGGGCGTCTCGGGCCCGGGCGCATCCACCATTGCATGCGGACCATCGGGGTGGCCGAAGAGGCGATCGGGGCGATGGCGAAGCGCCTCGTCAGCCGCGTCGCGTTCGGCAAACGCATCGCCGATCATTCGATCTGGGAGCAGCGCATCGCCCGCGCGCGGATCGACATCGAGATGACGCGGCTGCTCTGCCTCAAGGCTGCCGACATGATGGACAAGGCCGGCAACAAGGCCGCCCAGCTCGAGATCGCGATGATCAAGGTGCAGGCACCCGCCATGGCGCTGCAGATCCTCGACGATGCCATCCAGGCGCACGGCGGGGCAGGGGTGAGCGACGATTTCGACCTTGCGCATGATTGGGGCAGCGTCCGTACGCTGCGGCTCGCCGACGGCCCGGACGAGGTCCATGCGCGCGCGATCGCCCGCGCCGAGTTCGGCAAATATGCCGCGTTCAAGGCGGATCGCGCCTCTTCCGGCGATCTTGGCGTGAGCAGGTAGGAGGGCGGCATGAAGGCAGCCGTGTTGTTCGAGGCCAAGACCCCGCTCGCGATCGAGGAGGTGCAGGTCTCCAAGCCCGGTCCGCGCGAAGTGCTGATCCGCACCGCTGCGGTGGGGGTGTGTCGCTCCGACCTGCACTTCGTCGACGGCGCCTTCCCGCACCCGGTGCCGACGGTGCCGGGGCACGAGGCGGCAGGCGTGGTCGAGGCGGTCGGCTCGGATGTCGCGCATCTGCGTCCGGGCGATCACGTCATCACCTTCCTCACCGCGTTTTGCGGCTCGTGTGAGTATTGCGTGACCGGTCGGCCTTCGCTCTGTGTCGATCCGTCGACACGGCGGCCTGCCGATGCCGAGCCGCGGCTGAAGCTCGCCGATGGCAGGCCGCTCGCGCCGTTCCTCAACCTTTCCGCCTTTGCGGAGATGATGCTGGTGCATGAAAATGCCTGCGTCGCGATAGCCAAGGACATGCCGCTGGATCGCGCCGCGCTGCTCGGCTGCGCGGTGATCACCGGCGCGGGCTCCATCTTCAACGACAGCCGGTTGCGCCCCGGCGAGAGTGTCGCGGTGATCGGCGCGGGCGGGATCGGCCTCGCCGCGATCAACGCCGCCAAGATCGCCGGGGCAGGCCAGATCCTCGCGCTCGATCCGGTAGTCGAGCT
>JAPJRE010000425.1 GCA_030824725.1 Sphingomonas sp. | reverse complement strand
CCACGCCGAGCGATCGCACCGCCGCCGCAGGGGCAAGGTTGAGCGCAAAGAACCAACCGGAGGAGGCGAGCGCGCCGAAGAGCCCCGCGCCAAGCGAGCCGCGCCAGCCGGCGACCACCGCCCGCAACGCCGCCGGATCGCGCCACAGCAGAAATGCCACCAGGCCCAGCGTCTGCACCGCCTGCACCAGCGTGACACTGGTCATCGCAGCGACGAACGGATGCTGCGGCTCCAGCGCGAGTCCGGCATGGCGGAAGCCGTTCAGGGCTAGGCCGAACAACAGGCCGGAAAGCGTGCCGAACACCACGCCGGGCAGCAATCGCCCCTCCCCGCCCACGTCCCGCGGCCACACGAGCACGGCGAGCCCCGCCGTGGTGACCGCGACCCCCGCCCAGCCGATCGGGCTCAGCATGTCCCCGAACACCAGCAGCCCGGCAAGCGCCGCCAGCGGGACCGAGCTTTGCTGGAGCGCCGTCCCCACCGCGAATCCGGCATGGTGCATGGCCTGGAGCAGCGCCGCGGTGGCCAGCACCTGCGCGAGGGCCCCGAGCAACACCGGCCACCAGAAGGCCCAGCCGAGCTGCGGATGCAGGTGCTCGGGCCCGACGGCGAGAATGGCCGCGAACATCAGCGCAGCCGAGAAGGGTAGCCCGAAGAGGAATCGCACCAGCGTTGCCCCCCAGGGTCCGCTCGATGCCATCATGCCGCGCTGGAAGGCGTTGCGCGCCACCTGGAACGCCGCCGCCGCCACCGTTGCCCCTGCCCAGATCATCGCAACCCTTTCCTGCCTGCCCCTACGCGGCAACCAGGAGAACCGGCAATCGGGGGTGCGCGTTCGCCTATCGCCCGGTGGCACGCCGGGCAATGAAAAAGCCCGCCGGACCGGGGTCCGACGGGCTTCTCTACATGGTGGGCGCGGCTGGGATTGAACCAGCGACCCCTGCGGTGTGAACACAGTGCTCTACCACTGAGCTACGCGCCCATTGGCCAGTGGGTGAAACCTTGCGGCCGAAACGGGAAGCGGGCCTTTACGGTGCGGTTGGCGACCTGTCCAGCCCCGTTTCGCACCCCGCCCGCATTTTTTTGGTGCTTAGTTCACCGAATCCTTCAGCACCTTGCCGGGCTTGAACTTGGGCTGGTTCGACGCCTTGATGGTCATCTCTTCGCCGGTGCGCGGGTTGCGACCGGTGGATGCCTTGCGCTTGCTGACCGAGAAGGTGCCGAAGCCGACGAGGCGGACTTCATCGCCCTTCTTGAGCGCGCCGGTGATCACGTCGAAAACCGCTTCGACGGCCTTTACGGCGTCACCCTTGGCCAGGCCGGAAACATCGGCAACCTGACCGATCAGCTCTTGCTTGTTCATGCTGGTGCAAACCCCCTGAAACTGTGCGGGATACCGCGTTGGATATGATGGATGGCCGAATGAGTCGCGGCGGCTGCGCTGGCGTGCGAGTCAGCACGGGCGAGCCGCCGGAGTCAAAGCCTTTCGGACGGAATTGCGTCAGAAAAGTTACGGAATGTCAATGATGCAGCGCATCTCCGATCGCCGGTACGCCGGCAGGCGGTTGCGTCGCGAGTTCATCGGCGTCCGACCAGTCGATTGCCGTCAACGGCTCGGTGAGCGCAAGCCGCAATACCTCGTCGACGTGCGAAACCGGGACGATTTCCAGACCTTCCCGAATGTTCGCAGGGATTTCGGCGAGGTCCTTCTCATTCTCCTCGGGGATCAGCACCATCTTGATGCCGCCGCGCAGCGCCGCCAGCAGCTTCTCCTTGAGGCCGCCGATCGGCAGCACGCGGCCACGCAGCGTCACTTCGCCGGTCATCGCCACGTCCTTCCGCACCGCAACGCCGGTCAGCGTCGAGACGATCGAAGTGACCAGGCCGATGCCCGCCGACGGACCGTCCTTCGGCACCGCGCCCTCGGGCAGGTGGACATGGATGTCCTTGCGCGCGAACAGGCTCGGCTTGATGCCGTAGCTCGGGCTGCGCGCGCGGACGAAGCTGAACGCGGCTTCCACCGATTCCTTCATCACGTCGCCCAGCTTGCCGGTCGTCTTGATCGCGCCCTTGCCGGGCACGGTGACGCTCTCGATGGTCAGCAGCTCGCCGCCCACCTCGGTCCAGGCAAGGCCGGTGACCGCACCGATCTGGTGCTCCTCCTCGCCCACGCCGAAGCGATATTTCCGCACGCCGGCATAGTCGGCAAGGTTCTCAGGCGTGATGGTGACCTGGGTCTCCTTGCCCTCGAGGATCTTGCGCAGGCTCTTGCGCGCGAGCTTGGCGATCTCGCGCTCCAGCGTCCGCACGCCCGCCTCGCGGGTGTAGTAGCGGATCAGGTCGCGCAGGCCCTCGTTGGTGAGGACGAACTCGCCGTCCTTCAGGCCATGCGCGTCGATCTGCTTGGCGATCAGGTGGCGCTCGGCGATCTCGACCTTCTCGTCCTCGGTATAGCCCTCCAGCCGGATGATCTCCATGCGGTCGAGCAGCGGCTGCGGCAGGTTGAGCGAGTTGGCCGTGCACACGAACATCACGTCCGAAAGATCGATGTCGATCTCCAGATAATGGTCGTTGAACTTGCTGTTCTGCTCCGGATCCAGCACCTCGAGCAGCGCCGAGGCCGGATCGCCGCGGAAGTCCTGGCCGAGCTTGTCGATCTCGTCGAGCAGGAACAACGGGTTCGAGGTGCCGGCCTTTTTCAGGTTCGATACGATCTTGCCCGGCAGCGAGCCGATATAAGTCCGGCGATGGCCGCGGATCTCGGCCTCGTCGCGCACGCCACCCAGCGACTGTCGGATGAACTCGCGGCCCGTGGCCTTGGCGATGCTCTTGCCGAGCGAGGTCTTGCCCACGCCCGGCGGCCCGACGAGGCACAGGATCGGCCCCTTCAGCTTGTTGGTGCGCGCCTGGACCGCGAGATACTCGACGATCCGGTCCTTCACCTTCTCCAGCGCATAGTGATCCTGGTCGAGCACGCCCTGGGCCTCGGCGATGTCCTTCTTCAGCTTGGACTTCTTGCCCCAGGGCAGGCCCAGCAGCACGTCGAGATAGTTACGCACGACGGTGGCCTCGGCCGACATCGGCGCCATCGTCTTGAGCTTCTTCAGCTCGCCCTGCGCCTTGGCGCGCGCTTCCTTGGAGAGCTTGAGCGTGGCGATCTTCTGGGTGAGTTCGGCGACCTCGTCGCCCTCGCCCTCTTCGCCCTCATTGCCCAGCTCGCGCTGGATCGCCTTGAGCTGCTCGTTGAGATAATATTCGCGCTGCGTCTTCTCCATCTGGCGCTTCACGCGGCTGCGGATCTTCTTCTCGACCTGCAGCACGCCCAGCTCGCCTTCCATGAAGGCGAACACCATCTCGAGGCGCTTCTGGGGAT
>JAPJRE010000424.1 GCA_030824725.1 Sphingomonas sp. | reverse complement strand
GTGCCGGTGTCCGCAAGCTCTTCCAGAAATGCCAGAATATCGGCGCGCGACCAGGGCCGGTCGATCAGCACCGGCGCGGCGTCGCCCGCACGGGCGTGCGCGACGGCAAGCCCCTTGGGCCGCTCGACCGCCTGGCCGGACCAGTCGATCGCGATGAAATCGGTGAAGGTCAGGGGCGAGTTCCTAGCCCAGCGGCGAGGCGCTGCGCCTTCTTGGCGCGATCCCACCAGGCGCGCTGGATATAGAGCTCGATCCGCTCGCACGCCGGGGTGCCGTAGCGAACCAGCAGCATCGGATAGTTGCGATAATGGTCGGTCTGCCAGAAGGTCTCGGGATCGGTCTCGAGCAGCAGCACCTTCTCGTCCTGCGCGACCATCAGCCCGAAGCTGCCCGGCTGCTTGGCGTAGGACATCAGCCCCTTGCCGTTGATCTTGGGGCAGGGCGTGCCCCACCAGGGCGCCATCGCCACGTCGGGCAGAGTCAGCGCATAGGCGCAGGCATCCTCCCAATCATCCATCGCGCCGTTGCTCGCGCATCGCCGCCCACCAGGCGAGCCGCTCCGCCACCCGCTTCTCGTGCCCGCGATCGGTGGGGGTGTAGAAGGTCTGCGGCTCCATCTCGGCGGGCCAGTAATTGTCGCCCGAGAAGCCGCCCTCGGCATCATGGTCGTAGGTGTAGCCGGTGCCATAGCCGATCTGCTTCATCAGCTTGGTCGGCGCGTTGAGGATGTTCTGCGGCGGCATCAGCGAGCCGGTTTCCTTGGCGACCTTCCACGCCGCCTTCTGCGCCTTGTAGGCGGCGTTGGATTTGGGCGCTGTCGCCAGGTAGAGACATGCTTGGACGATCGCCAGCTCCCCTTCGGGCGAGCCGAGAAAGTCGTAGGTGTCCTTGGCCGCCATGCACTGCACCAGCGCGTTGGGATCGGCCATGCCGATATCCTCCACCGCCATGCGGACGAGGCGGCGGAGCAGGTAGAGCGGCTCTTCGCCGGCGGTGAGCATCCGCGCGAGATAATAGAGTGCCGCCTGCGGATCGGAGCCGCGCACCGATTTATGCAGCGCCGAGATCAGGTTGTAATGCCCCTCGCGGTCCTTGTCGTAGACCGCGACGCGGCGCTGCAGGAAGGCGGAGAGCCCGGC
Source organism: Sphingomonas sp. (assembly GCA_030824725.1). Classification (GTDB taxonomy): domain Bacteria; phylum Pseudomonadota; class Alphaproteobacteria; order Sphingomonadales; family Sphingomonadaceae; genus Sphingomonas. The sequence continues at coordinate 2,246 of JAPJRE010000424.1, read as the reverse complement.
GGGATCGAGCGGCGCCTCGAACTGCACCGAGAACAAGGTCTCGGCCTGGTTGAGCAGGAAGCGGCCGTCGCCATCCGCGCTCGCCACCAGCGCGTCGCGTGCCTCGGGCGTCAGGGGCAGGGGGCGTTCCTCCAGCGCCTCGGCACGATCGAGCAGCTGGCTCAGCGCTGCGTGATCGAGCCGGTGCAGGATCAGCACCTGCGCGCGGCTGAGCAGCGCGGCGTTGAGCTCGAAGGAGGGGTTTTCGGTGGTCGCCCCGACCAAGGTGACGGTGCCGTCCTCGACATAGGGCAGGAATCCGTCCTGCTGGGCGCGGTTGAAGCGGTGGATCTCGTCCACGAACAGCAGCGTGCGCTTGCCGATCCGGGCATGGTCGCGCGCCTCGGCGAACACCTTCTTCAGGTCCGCGACGCCCGAGAACACCGCCGAGATCGCGACGAAGCGCAGCCCCACCGCATCGGCGAGCAGCCGCGACATGGTGGTCTTGCCGGTGCCCGGCGGCCCCCAGAAGATAATCGAGCTCAGCTTGCCCGCCGCGACCATCCGCCCGATCGCGCCCTGCGGTCCGGTGAGATGCTCCTGCCCGACCACCTCGTCGAGCTTCTGCGGGCGCAGCCGGTCGGCGAGCGGGCCGCCGGCGGCGGGGGTGTCGGCGGCGGGTTGTTCGTGGGTCGCAAAAAGGTCGGCCATTGCGGCCAAGATAGGCGGGTGCGACGCTATTTGCATCCCGCTGGTTGATCGGGCGCAAGGCTTGGTGGCGCCTGGCGCCTCAAACCCTTGGTCATCCCGGCGAAAGCCGGGATCCATTCGCCTATCCGGTGTAGCAGGAGCCGACGCGCTACAGCGTCTGGATCCCGGCTTTCGCCGGGATGACGGTGCGTGGTGGGGAAGTCGCCCCGATCGCCACAAGGCGGGATGGGGCGGAAGTGTGGAGGATCGGGCATGGACTGCGACGTCGTCATCGTCGGGGGAGGGCCGGCGGGCCTCGCCTTCGCGCGCTCGCTGGAAGACAGCGGGCTCAGCATCGTGCTGCTCGAGCGCGCGCCGATCGAGGCGCTGGCGAGCCCGCGCTTCGACGGGCGCGAGATCGCGCTCACCCATGGCTCGAAGCGGATCCTCGAGTCGCTCGGCGCCTGGGGGCGGCTGCCGGCCGACGAGATCGCGCCGATGCACGCGGCCAAGGTGCTCAACGGCGACTCGCCCTTCGCGCTCAACTTCACCGCGGGGGGCGGGGAGGACGACCAGCTCGGCTATCTGGTGCCGAACCACCGCATCCGCGCCGCGCTGTACGAGGCGGTGAAGCACCAGCCCGGCCTAAAGCTGGTGACCGGAGCGGAGGTGGTCCATGCCCGCTCGGGTGCCACCGGGCCGCGCGCGGAAGTGCTGCTCTCCTCGGGCGAGGTGGTACGGGCGCGGCTGCTGGTGGTGGCCGATTCGCGGCTCTCCAAGACGCGCGAGGCGCTGGGGATCGACACCGACATCAACCCGCTCGGCCGTTCGATGATGGTCGTGCGGGTACGCCACGAACTGCCGCACGGTGCGACCGCGCTCGAATGGTTCGATCATCGCCAGACGCTGGCGCTGCTGCCGCTGAACGGCAACATGGCCGGCGCAGTGCTGACCCTGCCCGAGGATGCGGCGCGGCGCGTGGCGGCGTTCGATGATGCCGCGCTCGGCCGCGACCTCACGCGGCGCTTCCGCCAGCGGCTGGGGCGGATGGAGGTGGTGAGCGATCGCAACGTCTACCCGCTGGTCACCACCTGGGCACATCAGTTCGTCACCGGTCGCGCGGCGCTGATCGGCGATGCGGCGGTCGGGATGCATCCGGTGACCGCGCATGGCTTCAACCTCGGGCTGAGCGGGCAGGCGCTGCTCGCCGCCGAGGTGCGGGACGCGGTGCGGCGGGGGATGGACCCGGCGCTGCCGGCGGTGCTGCGGCGCTTTGAGAACGGCCACCGGGCGGCGTGCAAGCCTCTCTATACGGGGACCAACCTGCTGGTGCGGCTGTTCACCGACGAGCGCCTGCCGGCGCGCGCGATGCGGCACGCGGTGCTGCGGCTCGGGGCGGGGCTGCCCTTCGTGCGGCCCACCGTGCGCGCGATGTTGACGCATTGATCCTCCATTCCTCCCCTGCACCGCAGGGGAGGGGGACCGCGCGCAGCGCGGTGGAGGGGCCGCCGCGGTACGCGGCGGTTGCGTTGCCTTCAACCCCGTCCGCGCCTTACGGCGCGGCCCCTCCACCACGC
>JAPJRE010000423.1 GCA_030824725.1 Sphingomonas sp. | reverse complement strand
CGCGCCGACGCCCTGCTGCGCGACATCGACATGCTCGCCAGCGCCTATGGCTGGACCGAGCCCGACATCCTGGCGCTGCCGGCGGAGCGTCGCCGCCGCTACGTGGCGATCATCGCCGCGCGGCGCGAGGCGGGCGGCGCGCTGCACACAGGCCTCGCCGACCAGCAGCGGCAGATCGACGGTGACCGGGAACGGTGCTTCGCAGCCGGCGCATGCCAGGTGCAGCGTGACATCGGTGGCAGGGTCGGCGGCGTCGAAGGCCCGGCCGAGCGCCTCGGCATCGGCGGGGTCAAGCGGGCCGTCGCCCTCGACCCGGCAGATCTCGGCAATCTGCAGGCCGATGGGCACGGCGCCCGCGCGCAGATCGAGCGCGGCGAGATCGGCGACTCGCGGGAGACGGAAGCTCGAACCACCCACGACGACGCGGGCGTCCCGATCCGCCGGGGGGAGTGCCAGCAGCGCGTCGACGGGGACGTCGAACTCGTTCTTCTCGCCGCAGGCCGGGCAGCGCGCGCACGCCTCCAGCGCGCCGCCGAGCAGGCTGCGGTGGAGCCGCAGCAGCCGCTGGTTGCGCGTGCCGAGCGTATCCGCCTCGACCGGACCGCCGCCATCGCTCGCCTCGACAAGCTTGTGGAGCCTGGCGCGTAGCGCATCGGCTGCCGCGTGTCGCCCCGCCCCGGCCCCCGCCGGGCTACCGGCGAGCGCGATCAGGCTGTGCTCTATCCCCGCCACGGCCTAGCCTCTCAAGGTTCGCTGAAGCTGGGTTCCTGCGGCTCGGCCACGCTATAGTCGCGTTCCCAGCCTTCATTCTCGAGCTTGATCTTGGCGATGGCCACGGCGTTCGCGTTGGCGTCGAGATCGGGCAGCGCCTGATATTCAGACACCCAGCAGCGATAGACATTGTACGACAGCACCGTCTGCCCTGCCTCGTTGAGCAGTTCGATGATGATGTCCTTGCGGAAATCCGCCAGGCTGACTTCGCTGCCCGCCACCGAGGCGAAATTCCAGACCTTGTTCGCCCAGGCCTCGAACTCGATGTCGTGGGTCACCCCGCGCTCAAGCGTGATCGCGTCATATTCGGTGCGGCCGGGCGACTTGTAGCTGCTCGACGGGTCGCCGCCGGCGCGGAACTTGACCGGCTCGGTGGTGCGCTTGAGCATCGAGACCTTCGATACGCCGGCAATGTAGCGGCCATCCCATTTGAGGCGGAACTTGAAGTTCTTGTACGGATCCAGCCGCCGCGCATTGGTGGTGAACTGCGCCATCTCCCCCCTCCCCTGTTCAGCCCTGCGCCTGGACGATCTGGCGCAGCGTGATGACGACGAACTCGGCCGGACGGAGCGGCGCGAAGCCGACGACGACGTTGACGATCCCCTGCTGGATGTCGTCGGGCGTGGTGGTCGAGCTGTCGCACGCCACGAAATAGGCCTCGCGCGCCGACGTCCCCTTGAACGCGCCCTGGCGGAACAGGCCCTGCATGAACGAATTCGCCGCCAGCCGGATCTGCGACCAGAGCTGCTCGCCATTGGGCTTGTGCACTGCCCAGCGCAGCCCCTCGGACAGGCTGCGCCCGATATGGTTGGCAGTGCGGCGGACCGGCACATATTTATAATCGCTCGACGCGACATCCAGGCCGTTCACCGTTCGCGAACCGAAGCTGACGGTGCCGTAGACCGGGAACTTGCGGATCACATTGACGCCGATCGGATTGAGCTGGCCATGCTCGGCGTCGGACAGCACGACCGAAGGTCCATAGGCGCCCGCGATACCGGCATCGGTGCCGGCCGGCGCTTCCCACACGCCGGTGCGGCTGTCGTTGCGCGCGAACAGCCCGGCGATCGCGCCGGACGGCGGGTGCGAGCGGATCGTCCCCGGCGCGAGCGGATCGTCGACCCGCAGGAACGGGAAGTAGATCGCCGCATGCTCGGACTGCATCGTCAGCTGCGCCGCCTTCCACAGCTCCGCCTTCTCCGCCGTGACGATGCCGGGGAAGGGATCGACCAGCAGGAATGCGAAGCGGGCTTCGCAGACCTGCGCCGCCACCTCGTAGATCGCCTTGGCCTCTGCGTGGAACAGCGTATCCGGATCCGCCGCCGAAGCGCGAACCAGGTCCGGCAGGCACAGCGTGTTGAAGAACGGATCGATGGTAGCCAGGCCCTCGATCGCCTGCTTGAATGCGGCGGTATCCGGCTGGAGGCCGGCGGGATCGTCCTTGCCGGCGGTCGACGCGGCGACCTGCGTAACGACCGCTTCGCCGGCCACCTTCCCATCGGCATAGGCCGCGCCGAACCGATAGCGGGAGACATTCTCCAACACGGTCGCCTTGACATAGCTCGTCGCGAACTTGCCGGCGCCGAGCGCGACGGTCGCGTCTGAGAGGCGGGCCGTATCGGGCGCCGCGGCCGGCGCGCCGATCCGCAGGCGCAGGAACGCGCCGCCTTCGACGGCCTCGACCTCCACCCCGGCCTGCTGGAGCACGAGCGGTGCGGCGCTCGCCGATTTGCGAAGCGCCTCGTTGATCGCTTTCTTCAGTGCGGCGGCCACGGCAATGGCATTGGCCGGCTGCTGGGTCCCGGCGGCGAAGACGGTGACAGTGTCCGTCCAGACCACACCCTTCTTTGGCGCCGTGTCGCTGAACGCGCCGGCCGCATCGAGGAAACGGACGCTCACGGCGACATCCTGTGCCTCCGCAAACTTCTTGGTGGGATCGGGCAGCGCCGGAACGAGCCGATAGATCGATCCCGTCGCGAGAGGCGCCGTCGCGCCGATCCCGTTCACCGCGAGCGCCACCAGCTGGGAACCAGTCGCCGCCTCGGCCAGCACGTCGCGTGCGTAGCGGGTGTTGTCGGACTTGGTGGAAAGGGCGCCAAATCGCTCAACGCGGGCCGATCGGCGATCGGTTAGGGTCAGGTTGAAGCGCGTCTTGTCATGCCCGGTATCATAGGGGCTGGTACCGATCCCGAAGGGATCGATCTCGACGAACAGATCGTTTCCGGCGCTTCCCGAGCTCAGCGCGGTAAGCGTGATTGAAGCGGTGCTGTCGTCCGCCTTTTTGAGCTGCAGTGCGGCCTGGGTCGCAGCCTTGGGCGGCACGCGGAGGATCCACGCTTCCCCGCCGCCATTGGCGAAGAAATGCAAGACCGAATAGGACAGGCTCGAGCCAGGATCGAGCCCCCCGAACGCGCGCTCATAATCCGCGAAGCTGGTGATGCGGGTGCGCCGCCCGTCGATCCCGGCGGCAGTAGCGCCCACGAACAGGGCCACGGCAGTAGGGGCACCCCCAATGGCATGGACGCCGGAATCCCGTTCCTGCGTGTAGACGCCGGGCGCTTTCAACTGGAGCATGAAATCCCCCCCCTAGACCTTGCCGGGCCAGGAATAACGCAAAGCCTACAC
>JAPJRE010000028.1 GCA_030824725.1 Sphingomonas sp. | reverse complement strand
CGAGCTCGAGCGCGCCGGCCTGCACTATACCGGCGTCGGCAAGCCGAGCCGCGACTGACCCGCTGCCCGCTCCCGGCCGCAGGATCGGCCGGGGGCGGGTATGCCGCGCTAAACATTTACTAGATCGCGTGTGCGCCCGGGGCTTTTTACATGCTCCTACATGCTGCAAACGAGCACCATGGATTCCGTGACCGCGTCGCCCGCCCCGCTGACCCATCTCCAGCGGCTCGAGGCCGAGAGCATCCACATCCTGCGCGAAGTCGTCGCCGAGGCCGAGCGGCCGGTGATGCTCTATTCGATCGGCAAGGACAGCGCGGTGATGCTCCATCTCGCGCGCAAGGCCTTTTATCCAGCGCCCCCGCCCTTCCCGCTGCTCCATGTCGACACGACCTGGAAGTTCAAGGCGATGTACGAACTGCGCGAGCGCGCCGCGCAGAAGGCGGGCATGGAACTGCTCGTCCACCAGAATCCCGAGGCGGTCGCCCGCGGGATCAATCCGTTCGATCATGGCGGCCTCCATACCGATTTGTGGAAAACCGAGGGGCTGAAGCAGGCGCTCGACAAATATGGCTTCGACGCGGCGTTCGGCGGCGCCCGGCGCGACGAGGAGAAAAGCCGCGCCAAGGAGCGGATCTTCAGCTTCCGTACCGCCAGCCACCGCTGGGACCCCAAGAACCAGCGGCCCGAGCTTTGGCGGCTCTACAATGCCCGCAAGGCCAAGGGCGAGAGCATCCGCGTCTTCCCGCTCTCCAACTGGACCGAGCTCGACATCTGGCAATACATCCTGGCCGAGGGCATCGAGATCGTGCCGCTCTATTTCGCTGCGCCGCGCCCGACGGTGGAGCGCGACGGCATGCTGCTGATGGTCGACGACGAGCGCTTCCGGCTTCACCCGGGCGAAGTGCCGGTCGAGCGCTCGATCCGCTTCCGCACGCTCGGCTGCTACCCGCTCACCGGCGCGGTGGAGAGCAGAGCCGACACGCTGGAAAGCGTGATCCAGGAAATGCTGCTCACCACCACCAGCGAGCGCCAGGGGCGCGCGATCGACCACGACCAGGCCGCCAGCATGGAGAAGAAGAAGCAGGAGGGGTATTTCTGATGACCGCCTATCGCCCCGATGCGCTGATCGCTTCCGACATCTCCGCCTATCTCGAGCTGCACCAGCACAAGTCGCTGCTGCGCTTCCTCACCTGCGGCTCGGTCGACGACGGCAAGTCGACGCTGATCGGCCGCCTGCTCTACGATTCGAAGCAGATCTTCGAGGACCAGCTTTCCGCGCTAGAAAAGGATTCGAAGCGCGTCGGCACCCAGGGCCAGGCGATCGACTTCGCACTGCTGGTCGACGGCCTCGCCGCCGAGCGCGAGCAGGGCATCACCATCGATGTCGCCTATCGCTTCTTCGCGACCGAGAAGCGGAAGTTCATCGTGGCGGACACGCCCGGGCACGAGCAGTACACCCGCAACATGGTTACCGGCGCCTCGACCGCTGACCTCGCGGTGATCCTGATCGACGCACGCAAGGGCGTGCTGACTCAGACCAGGCGGCACAGCTTCCTCGCGCATCTGCTCGGCATCCGGCACCTGGTGGTGGCGGTGAACAAGATGGACCTGGTCGACTATGATCAGGCGGTGTTCGACCGGATCGTCGATGCCTATGCCGAGTTCGCCCAGTCGATCGGCATCCAGGATTTCACGCCGATCCCGATCTCGGGCTTCCAGGGCGACAACGTCACGACGCGCAGCGACGCGATGCCCTGGTTCGCCGGCCCGGTGCTGCTCGACCATCTCGAAACGGTGGAGGTCGATGCCGAAATCGATCGCATCAAGCCGTTCCGCATGCCGGTGCAGTGGGTCAACCGCCCCAATCTGGATTTCCGCGGGTTCGCCGGCCTGATCGCCAGCGGCACGATCCGGCCGGGCGATCCGGTGCGCATCCTGCCTTCAGGCCGCACCAGCACCGTCGCGCGGATCGTCGCGATGGGCGGCGACAAGGACATCGCGGTTGCAGGGGAGTCGGTCACCCTCACCCTGGCCGACGAAGTCGATTGCTCGCGCGGCGACGTGATCGCCACCGCCGATGCCCCGCCCCAGGCCGCGGACCAGTTCAAGGCGACGCTCGTCTGGATGGACCCGGCCGAGCTGCTGCCCGGCCGCGCCTATTGGCTCAAGCTCGGCACCCAGAGGGTCAGTGCGGTGATCCGCGCGCCCGAATATGCGATCGACGTCAACACCATGGCACGCGCGCCCGCCAAGACGCTGGCGCTCAACGACATCGGCGTCGCCGAAGTCGTCACCGATCGCGCCATCGTGTTCGAGCCTTATGCCGAGAGCCACGATCTCGGCGGCTTCATCCTGATTGACAAGCTGACCAACGCCACGGTCGGCGCCGGCATGCTCGATTTCGCGCTGCGCCGCGCGCAGAACGTCCATTGGCAAGCGGTGGAGATCACCCGCGAGGCGCATGCCCAGCAAAAGGGCCAGCAGCCGCGGCTGCTCTGGTTCACCGGCCTGTCCGGCTCGGGCAAGTCGACCATCGCCAATCTGGTCGAGAAGAAGCTGCACGCGCTGGGCAAGCACAGCTTCCTGCTCGACGGGGACAATATCCGCCACGGGCTCAATCGCGATCTCGGCTTCAGCGATCAGGACCGGGTGGAAAACATCCGCCGCATCGGCGAGGTTGCCAAGCTGATGACCGATGCCGGCCTGATCGTGCTCACTGCCTTCATCTCGCCCTTCCGCGCCGAGCGGGCGATGGTGCGCTCGCTGCTGCCCGCCGGCGAATTCTTCGAGATCTTCGTCGACACGCCGATCGAGGAGGCCGAGCGCCGCGACGTGAAGGGGCTCTACAAGAAGGCGCGCGCCGGCGAGATCGCCAATTTCACCGGCATCTCCAGCCCCTATGAGCCGCCGCTCGCCCCGGAGATCCGCATCGACACCACCCGCACGAGCCCCGAGGAGGCCGCGGAGCAGATCGTCGAGGCGATTATGGGCGTATGGAGCCCGATGCTGTGAACGACGCCCAGCTCGCGCATGCCATCGCCGAGGAAGCCGGCGCGCTGCTGCTCCGCATCCAGGGCGAGTGCGCCGGCGGCGCGCGGGGCGACGCGGAGGCGAATGCGCTGATCCTCGATCGGTTGCGCGCGGCCCGGCCCGACGACGCGATCCTCTCCGAGGAATCCGCCGACGATCCCGTCCGCCTCGGCCGCAGTCGGGTGTGGATCATCGACCCGCTCGACGGCACTCGCGAGTTCGCGGAGCGGCGCGAGGACTGGGCGGTGCATGTCGCGCTCGCCATCGACGGCGAACCGGCGGTCGGCGCCGTCGCCCTGCCCAGGCTGGGGCTGACGCTCGCCAGCGATACGCCCCCCGCCCTCGCCCCGGCGCAGCAGCCGCCGCGCATGCTGGTCAGCCGCACCCGCGCCAGCCAGCTCTGCGCGGAAGTTGGCGGCTCGATCGGCGCAGTGCCCGTCGGCATGGGCTCGGCGGGCGCCAAGGCGATGGCGGTGGTCCGCGGCGAGGCGGAGATCTACCTCCACTCGGGCGGCCAACATCAATGGGACAATTGTGCGCCCGTGGCGGTCGCGCTGGCGGCGGGGCTGCACGCTTCGCGCATCGACGGCAGCCCGATCGTCTACAACCAGGCGAGCACCAGCGTGCCCGATCTGCTGATCTGCCGCCGCGAATGGGCCGCGCCCGTGCTGGCGGCGGTGGCCGACTGCAATCGTTTGGATCGTTGAGAAAACGTTACGGACAAACCCGGATCGGACTCCCCCCGAATGGCCGGGATCGGCCCCTGCGGCTATCTGAAGGGCATGCGAACGGCGGCGCATCCCCCCGCTTCCTTCGCCAGTAAAGCGTAGAGGCCGACCCTGGATCAACGCAGGGTCACGCCATTCGGAACAAGCCGGCGTACCCACAAACCGATCCCCCTGTGGATCGCCGGCTTGTTTTCCGATTGTGAGAGAACTGCTTGCGCATGATAGGCCGGTCCGCTCCCCTCCCTCAGCGGACCGGCCTTTTTGTTCAGAACGCGTAGGACAGGTTGAGCATGTAGGTGCGCCCCACCTCGACATAACCGCCCTTGCGATCCACCGAGAGCAGCGCCTTGCCGACCCCGGCCGTCGACCAGTAGCTGTGCGAATCGAGCAGGTTCTGCACCGACACGCCGGCGGTGAGATGCTGGTTCACCGTATAGCTGAGGATCGCGTTCATCGTGGAGACCGGCTGGACATAGGTGTCCGGCTGCGACGAGCGCAGGTCGTACAGCTTGTTGCCGGTATAGTTGTAGTTGAGCGCGGCGTTGAAGCCGCCATGCGCCCAGAACAGCTCGGTGTTGAACATCACCTGCGGCGCCTGCGGCATGCGCTGGCGACGATAGCCGTTCGACACATAGACCGTCGCATCCGCGCGCTGCAGCGTGACGTTGCCCTGGAAGCCCAGGCCGTCCAGCACGCCCGGCAGGCCCTTCAGGCTATACCGCGCGAACAGTTCGACGCCGTAGACGCTGCCCTTGCCGCTGGTATCCAGCGTCTCGATCTCGACACCGTCGGGCGAGAGCTGCTTGTCCGGCCCGGTCCACACGTTGAGGTCGCCGGTCGCGTTGGTCGAGCCGGTCGAGAACATCACATGGTTGAGCCGCTTGTAGAACAGCGCTGCCGAGAACAGATCGGTGCCCGCGCCCTTGTGCTCGATCGAGGTATCGACATTCCACGCCTCGACCGCATCGAGATTGGGGTTCGGCACGAAGATCGAGGTGACCTTGCCGCTGTCGTCGCGCGAGACGCTGGTCGGCCCGAGCAGCAGGTCGAACGCCGGGCGCGAATAGCTCTTGCGCACCGAGAAGCGATACACGGTGTTGTCGCTCGGGCGATAGGAGGCGATCAGGCTCGGCAGCCACTGGTCGTAGCTGCGCTCGCTGGTAACGAAGCCCGCGCTCTTGTTGGTCGTCTGCCAATAGCGGCCCCAGAACCAGTTATGCTCGAAACGCAGGCCGGGCGTGACCGTCAGCCCGCCAAAGCTGAAATTGGCGAGGACATAGCCGCTGGCGCGGTGCTCCTTGCCGTCCAGCCGGTTCTCATTCAGCTTCACCGGGTCGATGCCGGCGAGCTTCGAGAGCGACAATTTCGCGTTCTGCGCTTCCACCCAGGCGTGGTCGGGGATGTAGAACGGCACCTGCACGTCGTTCATGAACCCGTTCAGCCGCTTGCCCGGCACCGCGCTCAGCTTGGGATCGGCGGCGGTGAATTTGTCGAACTGCAGCGCGCCGTCGTCGCCGAGGCTGTTCGAATAGCGCTTCGACGCTTCGTACTTGCCGCCCGCCTGGATCGAGGAGAGCCCGCGATCGCCAAACTTCCAGGTGCCGTCCAGCCGGCCTTCGAGCTTCGATTCCCACGAATCCTCGAACTGCGCGGTGGTGTACGCCTGGGTGAAATTGTCCAGGTTGGTGATCGTCTTGCGCGCGTCGTCGGTCAGCACGACCTGCGGGTTGGTGCGATCTGCCAGGCCGGTGATCAGCTTGTAGGTGGCGGGGCCCGTCGCGTTCGCGCCGATATAGGTCGGGCTGCCCCACTTGGCCTGAATGCGCAGCGGATAGCTGGTCGCACCGCGCGAATAGGCGCCGTTATAGTCGAGCGTCAGGTCGCCCAGCCGGCTCTCGCCGCCGATCTTGGTGCTGAACAGCCGCTGGTTGCTGTGCTCGGTGCGGAAGTAGTTGGTGCCGCCGAGGCCGTAGAGCGCCAGATAGCCGGCGCCGTCATAGTTCGAGCCGAGCGGGTTGGACGGATTGGGGTTGGTCTGCCCCGCCGTCAGGCTCACGCTGCGCGCCGCGGTCTGGTCCATCCAGTTCTTGAGGCGATACTCGCCATAGGTGGTGCGGGCGTAGAGGTCGGTACTGTCGCCCTTCCACTCCAGGTTCACCGTGCCGCCGAAGCGCTCGATCTTGTTCTGGAAGATGTTCCACTCGACGCCCACCGGCACCGCATTGGCGAGGTTGTCACGCACCGCGCCCGGCAGGTTGCCGTTCTGCTTCACATAGTCCTTGTGGATCGCCACGGACTCGCTGAAGATGTTCTTCTTGCCGTAATAACCCGACGCGTAGACGCCGAAATTGCCGAACTGCTGGGCGGTTTCGAGCGCGATCGTGCCGCCCCAGGGATCCTGGTCGCGGGCAGCGGCGCGGCCGGCGAGTTGGCCCTGCGCGCGGATCTGGAAGTGGTGCGCGCCGAAATCGAAGGGCGAGGCGGTGCGCAGGTCGATCACGCCGGCGATCGCGTCGCCGTCCTGCGCCGCGGTCGGCGCCTTGTCGACGCGAACCTCGGAAAGCGCGAAGGGCGACAGCAGGTTCATCGAGATGGCGCGGGTGCGCGCATCGGTCTGCGCCAGGCGGACGCCGTCGAGTTCATAGGCGTTATAGGCGGTGTCGAGGCCGCGGATCGAGAGATATTGCGCCTCACCGGTCGAGGCGGCGTTGCGCGACTGGTCGACCGAGGAGTTGAGGCCCGGCAGGCGGGTGAGCAGGTCGGCCAGGTTCTGCTGCGGCTGCGCGCGCAGTTCCTCGCCCGAGACGATGGTGACGAGCGAGGCGCTCTTCACCTGCTCGTCCTGCACATTCTTGATTGCTGCGCGCTGGCCGGTGACGACGATCGCCTCGCCTTCGCGCGTCTGATCGTCGTTGTCCGACGCCCCATTGTCCGACGTCGCCGCCGCGACCTTGCCATCGCGCGGCGCGGCTGCCCATGCCTGGCCGTGTGCGATGAGTGCGACCATGCCCCCACCCAGGAGCAGCGCGGTGCGCTTGTTCCAGTGTCCCATTGGTATTTCCTTCGCTGGATATTGGTGCCAGCCTGTTCCTGCTGGTCGCCGCCGCCGCTACCCGCAGCCGGCGGCAGTTCGGCGTATCCTCAGCGGCGTTTTCAATACCTTGGCGTTACAGATTTGCTGCAACGCAGCGCAAGTTACAGAAATTGCCGGGATAACACCAATTATTAAATTGGTATTTGTTTTCGTCACACAGATTTCACGCGTGCGCGCTAGCGTCCGTCCATGACCCCCGCTCTCCTCGTACGTATCGGCGCGCTCGCCGCGCTTGTCCTGATTCCCACCCTTGCCCAGGCGGCGACCGCCAAGCACCCCCGTGTCGAGCGGCTGGTGCTGCTGATGCGCCATGGCGTGCGCGCGCCGCTGGACGGCGAGGTCCCGCCCGCAACCCGCACCGGCAGGCCCTGGGCGCGATGGAATGCGCCGGCCGAGCAGGTGACGCCGCACGGCGCCAGCGCGCTCCGTGCGCTCGCCAAGGCCGATCGCCGCTGGTTCGCCGCCGCCGGGCTGGTCGCGGCGAATGGCTGCCCCGACCCCACTGCGCTGCGGCTCTGGACCAACAGCTCACCCCGCACGATCGCCAGTGGCGAGGCCTATGCGGCGGGCTTCGCGCCCGGCTGCCGGATCACCGTGGGCCACAGGCCCGAAGGTAGCAACGACCCGATCTTCGAGCCGCTGGGCGCCCATCCCGCCGCGTTCGAGGCGAACCGCGCGGTGGAATCGATCAACCGCTACACCGGCGGCGCCGAGGCGCTGGCCCGGCGCCATGCCGAAGGGCTCAAGCTGCTGGAGCAGGTGCTCGCCTGCCCCGCCGCGCCGTGCAGCCCGGTGGACCCCTCTTCGGTCCGCGCCAGCGGAGACGGCCACGGGATCGACCTCAAGGGCCCGATCCGCGCCGCCTCGGGCACCGCGCAGGTGCTGATGCTGCAATATCTCGAGGGCCTGCCGCTCGCGCAAGTCGGCTGGGGCCGCGCCACGCCGGCCCGGCTGGAAGCACTGGGCGCGGTGCATGGCGCGCTGTTCGACGTGTTCAGCCGCCCGCCCTATATGGCCGCTTTCCAGATGGCCCCGACGGTCGACCGCATCACCCGCGACCTGACCGCCGCCGACGCGCCCAAGCTGGACGTGCTGATCGGCCACGACACCAATGTCGCGGCACTGGCGGCGGTGCTGGGGGTGTCGGTCAAGGCACCGGGCTTCGCGACCAACGATCCGTCGCCGGGCGGCGGCATCGCCATCGCGCTGGTGCGCGCGCCGAACGGCCGACCGGCGGTACGCCTCTGGTACCGCAGCCAGAGCGCCGCTGACATGCGCGCCGTGCGCGATCGCACCGTCTGGACGCCGCTGCGCCTGCAGGGCTGCGACGAAGGCACCGAGCATCGCTGCGCGCTGCCGCGTTTCCTGGAACGGCTGGCAACGGCGACGGCGCCGGCCCGCGACTAACGGCATCGATAGGCCAAACGCCCCATTGGCGCCCGGCGCTAGCGGCGTGATCCCGACTGCGGAGATCGCCCGCATGCTGATGATACGCACCCTGGTTTTCGTTACCGCCGCCACGGCCTTGTCGCCCGTGGCGGCGGCGCAGCAAGCCGTCGGCACAGCACCCGCGACGGAGGCAAGGACGACCTCGCCGTTCATTCCGGCAAACTTCGCCCCGTCGACGCTTGTCGAAGCCAAGACCTTCAAGCTGGTGCCGCTCGGCCCGACGCTGGTGAAGATCGACTTCGCGGCATATATGTCGTCGATCGAGCATCTGCAGCAGACCTTCACGCGCAGCACGGGCTGGCCGCACCCAGGCATCACCGATGCCGAGGCGATGCACGACATGGAAAGCGAGCAGGCCCGCTTCAAGCGCCGCCAGTCGTTCGCCTATGCGGTACTCACCCCCGACGGCCGCCGCGAGCGCGGATGCGTCTATGTTTCGCCAAGCCCGATACCCGGCCATGATGCGGTGGTGCGGCTATGGGTGACCAAGGCCGAGTATGAAGCAGGGTTCGACGCCGAGCTGTACGCCTGGGTGCAAGGGTGGATCGCAAGGGACTGGCCGTTCCGCAACGTTGCCTATCCCGGGCGAGCAATAGACTGGCCGACATGGGACGTCGCCGTTGCAGCAAATACGGCGCGGAAAGAGGGGGGAGACTAGAGACGCGCGGCCGCCGCCCGATTACGGACGATTGCGGTTGGTGCGATCCTCATGAAATGAGGTTGTTCCAGATCCTTTTGTCGCTTTGTGCAGTTTCCGCCTGCTCTGAGCAGCCGAAACATGAGGTGTCGGCCGTCGTGGTTCGTATTGCGCCCCACGCCAACCCCAAGTGGAACGCCGACGAAGTGGTCGTTACCGCTCGGAGCCCAGACGGAGCCATGGGGTCCAAGCCCGTGCTGACGGCACGCCTCAACTGTCGCGTGGGCGACACCCTTCACGCGTCAGCGCGTGGCTTGGCCCTGACGCTCGATGATAGAGCTTGTGAGCGATGATCCGGTTCGACCCAATGCAGCTGCCGAACGCTGATCCTACCGGCCCGTGGCACGCCGCATCCACCGCGCGCCGCGCCCTCACGCTGCCCGCGAATACGCCATCGCCTGGTAGCTGGCGAACAGCTCCTCGAAATGCTGGTCCATCGTCCGCGTGCCCGGCGCGTCGGCGGTGGCGCGCATGCGGTGGAACATCGGGGTGGTGTCGACGAACTGGGTAAGCGCGTCGCGCAACGACACCGGGTCGGCCGCGCGGTACAGCATCCCCTGCCCCTCGACGAACTGGTCGGCCGCGCCGCCCTCGTCGGGCACGATCAGCGGCAGGCCGCTCGCTCGCGCTTCGGCCGCGACCATGCAGAAGGTCTCCGCCTCGCAGCCATGGACCAGCGCGTCCGCGCTGGCGAGCACGCGGGCGAGCTGCTCGCGGTTGCTGGTCGGCTCGAACAGCTGGGCATGCGGGTTGCGGCCGATCGCTGCGATCACCTTCGAGCGCGCGGTGCCGGTGCCAATCAGGATCAGCCCCATGGGGTGCCGCCCCGCCGCCGCCTCGGCCGCCTCGATCACCATCGGCCAGCGCTTCTCCGCCGCCAGCCGCCCGACACCGATCAGCAGCGTCGCCTCGGGTCCCAGCCCGCAGCTGGCCAGCAGTTCGGCACGGAGCACGTCGTCGCGCAGGCCGGGGCTGAAATAGCCGGGCTCTACCCCCATCGGGATCGTCACCACCTTGGTCAGGCCGCCCTCGGTCAGCCGCCGCGCGAGCCCCTGCCCCGCCGTCACCACCTGGTCGAACCCGTCGTCCAGCCGACGGAGATGTTGCCAGAAGGAGCTGAAGCCCTTGTCGATCGTCTCGCGGTTGGCGATCGTGCCGAACCAGCGATAGGCATAGGCTGCCAGCGGATCGGCGTGCATCACCAGTGACCGCGCCGCCGATCCCTGCCAGCGCGCGACCATCGAGGCGCTGCGCCACGGCGACGAGGCCTCGACGAAATCGGGGCGCCAGCGGCTCAGCGCGGCGTGCAGCGCGGGCTCGTCGTCGAAATAGCGGTAGCGGCGGTCGAGCGGCAGCAGCGGTGCCGGGATCGTCGCGAGGATCGCGCCGTCGCGTTCTTCCAGTATCTCCTCGCGCTCGCCGGGGGCGAGGATGATGATCTCGTGGCCCAGCTTGGCGCCGAGTTCCATCTTGCGCCGGACATAGGTTTTCACGCCACCGCCATAGGGGCTATAGAAGGCGCAGACGTCGAGGATGCGCATCAATGCGTCTCCAGCAATTCGCGATATTGGCCGAAGCGGCCGCCCTTGGTCAGCGCACCGAGCGTCTTGTCGATGCTCGTCAGCAGCGCCGGCACGGTAACGTCCCCCGGATGCACGCCCAGCCGCATCGCCGGGCGGCGCGGCAGCAGCGTGCGGGCGAGCGCGGCGACGGCGAGCGACGAAGCGATCCGGCTCTTGCTGCGGCTGGCCCAGGTGATCACCGGGCCCTTGGCGAGCACGCGGTCTGCCTGCCCGGGCGCCCAGACGCGGAAATGATCCTCGGCGAGCGCAAAATCGAGGTCACGCAGCGCCTCGCGGGCACCGTCACCATAGAGCCAGGCGGGCGCGATGAAGCCGGTCACCGGGCGCCCGATAATGTCCTCCACCAGCGCCCGGCCGCGCGCCATCCGGTCGCGCGCGGTGGTATAGTCGAGGCCGAGGAATTCGCCCTCGCCCGCGGTCATGTGCTTGGCTTTGAAGCGCGCGCCGGCCGAGGCGTGCTCGGCGACGTCCTTGTGGAACCAGCCGTGCAGGAACATCTCGATGCCCGAATCCGCCCAGGCGCGCAGTCGCGTGGCGAAGGGGCTGCCGGGCACCAGCGGCGCCGCGCCCCAGTGATCGGGTACGACGAGCATCGCGTAGCGGGGCCCGCCGATATGCTTCAGGAACAGCTCGGAAAGCTGGTCGACCGCGCCCTCGGAACGGGGCCCGACATCGTGGATCGATGCGAGCAGGCTGGGGCCCTTGGGCCGTTCGGGGCGGGTAGCTTCGGTCATCCCATCGTTCTTTGCTGCAGGTGCGAGCGATATAGACCGCCGGAACGCGGCGGCAAGCAGGCCGAATTTCGTCTTTTTCTAACGCACGAAACGCTAAGGATTAAACGACGCGGCCGGCAGTGAGCCACAGTGAGACTGCCAATTTTTCGCCGCTCGGGCCGATCAGGTGACTCCATATCTTCCCCCGCGAGGAGGAGGATACGGGCGGTCACTCCACCGTCACCGACTTCGCCAGATTGCGCGGCTGATCGACATCGGTGCCCTTCGCGACGGCGACATGATAGGCCAGAAGCTGCACCGGCACAGCATATACCAAAGGTGCAATCAGCGGGTGGACCTTGGGCATGGTAATCGTGGCGATGCAGCCGTCGCCAGCGGCCTGGATGCCGTCATAGTCCGAGATCAGCACCACCTTGCCGCCGCGTGCCTGCACTTCCTGCATGTTGCTGACGGTCTTGTCGAACAGCGGGCCCGAAGGCGCGATCACGATCACCGGCACCGCATCGTCGATCAGCGCGATCGGGCCGTGCTTCATCTCGCCGGCGGCATAGCCCTCGGCGTGGATATAGCTGATCTCCTTGAGCTTCAGCGCGCCTTCCAGTGCCAGCGGATAATCGGTGCCACGGCCCAGATAGAGCACGTCGCGCGCCGCGGCGATCACGCCCGCCATCGCCTGAATCGATTCATCATAGGCGAGCGCGGCGTTGAGCGAAGCCGGCGCCTCGGCCAGATGGCGAACGATGCGGCGTTCCTCGGCCTCGTCGAGCTTGCCCTTGGCGCGCGCGAGATTGGCCGCCAGCGCCGCGAGCACCGCCAGCTGGCAGGTGAACGCCTTAGTCGAGGCGACGCCAATCTCAGGGCCGGCATGGGTGGGGAGCAGCAGGTCCGCCTCGCGCGCCATCGAGCTGGTCGGCACATTGACCACCGCGGCGATCGTCTGCCCCTCGCTGCGGGCGTGGCGGAGCGCAGCAAGCGTGTCCGCGGTTTCGCCCGACTGGCTGATCACGATCATCAGCCCGCCGTCTTCCATGACCGGCGCACGGTAGCGGAATTCGGAGGCGACATCGATGTCCACCGGCACGCGGGCGAACTGCTCGAACCAGTATTTCGCCACCATGCCGGCATAATAACTGGTGCCGCAGGCGACGATGGTGACGCGCTTGATCGCCGAGAGATCGAACTCCGGAATCGGCAGCGTCACCTTCTCCTCCATGCGCTGGAGATAGGCGCGCAGCGTCTGCGCGACGACGATCGGCTGCTCGTAGATCTCCTTCAGCATGTAATGCCGATGGTTGCCCTTGGAGATGAGCTCGCCGGTCACGCCCGAGATGGTGATCGGCCGCACGACGGGATTGTTGTCCTTGTCGAAGATCTCGGCGCCATCCCTGGTGATGACGACCCAGTCGCCCTCTTCCAGATAGGCGATGCGCTGGGTGAGCGGCGCCAGCGCCAGCGCGTCCGAGCCGAGATAGGTCTCGCCCTCGCCATAGCCGACAACCAAAGGCGAGCCGAGCCGCGCGCCGATCAGGAGATCGGGATGCTGGCGGAACAGGATGGCAAGCGCGAAGGCACCGTGGAGGCGCGGCAGCACTTCGCGCACCGCCTCGGCCGGGGCCATGCCGGCCTCGACCTTCTCGCTCACCAGATGGGCGACGACTTCGGTGTCGGTCTCGCTGGTGAAGGTGCGGCCGCGCGCGGTGAGTTCCTCGCGCAGCGCCTTGAAATTCTCGATGATGCCGTTGTGGACCAGCGCCACTTCGCCCGTCGCGTGCGGGTGCGCATTGTTGGTCGTCGGGCCGCCATGCGTCGCCCAGCGGGTGTGCGCGATGCCGGTGGTGCCGGGCAGCGGGTTGGCGGCGAGTTCCTTGCCGAGATTGACCAACTTGCCCGAGGCGCGGCGGCGCTCGATCGTGCCGTCCACGTCCGTGGCGATGCCGGCCGAATCATAGCCGCGATATTCGAGGCGCTTGAGGCCTTCGAACAGACGTTCTGCGACGTCTTCCTTGCCCACGATTCCAACGATTCCGCACATCGCATCCGTCCTCCTGCCCCAGCCCTAGCGCGGGTGGGCGGCCGCCGCTAGCGGGGGCATACTGACGGATGGCTGAATGGGTCCGCCTACTAAGCGCCCTGTCCCTCAGTGCGGAAAGTTGGTGTCGTTGAAAATCCGGGTGAACTCGGCCGGATCGGGCTCGTGCCCCTGTTCCTCGCGGAAGCGCACCGCGCCCTTTTCCCAGACTTCGCGGATCGCCCCGGGGATCCCCTCGGGGAACTGCATCCGCTCGACGACGATGCCCCGCCAATCGCTCTCCCAGCCGAAGGCTTCGCGCAGCGCGGGTTCGGCGGCGGTGAGCTGGGCGTCGCTCTTCTCGTCAAGATGGCCGATCGCGTCGAGCACATAGGCATCGAGCAGCTTGAGGAACGGCTTGTCGGTGTAGCGGTCGGTCATTTCGCGGCCTTTCGTGCCTTCATTATCGCACGGAAGGTCGTGGCCCAGCCCTGCTTCGTCAATGTGTCCGGCCGGGTGACGGCCAGCGCATCGGCCTCGACGTCGCGGGTGATCACCGATCCCGCGCCGATGATCGCGCCGTCGCCGATCGCCACCGGCGCCACCAGCGCGCTGTTCGATCCGATGAACGCGCCTGCCCCGATCACCGTCTTCTGCTTTAGGAAGCCGTTGTAATTGCAGGTGATCGTGCCCGCGCCGATGTTCGCCCCGGCGCCAACGCTGGCATCGCCCAGATAGGTCAGGTGGTTGGCCTTGGCGCCCTTGCCCAGCACCGCGTTCTTGAGCTCGACGAAATTGCCGACATGGGAGTCCGCCTCCAGCACCGCACCGGGGCGCAGCCGGGCATAGGGACCGACGATCGCGCCGCTGGCGATCGTCGCGCCCTCGATATGGCTGAACGCGCGCAGCACCACGCCGTCCGCCACGGTGACGCCGGGGCCGAACACGACGTTCGGCTCGATCGTCACGTCGCGGCCGATCTGCGTATCGTACGCGAACCACACCGTCTCGGGGGCGATCAGCGTTGCCCCTTCGACCATCGCGCGGGCGCGGCGGGCCTGCTGCCACTCTGCCTCCAGCGCCGCCAGCTCGCCGCGGCTGTTGACGCCCGTGACTTCGGTCGAAGCCGTCTCGATCACCGCCGCGACCCGGCCGTCGTCATTGGCGATCTCGACGATGTCGGTGAGGTAATATTCGCCGGCCGCATTATCGTTGGTCAGCCGATCGAGCAGCGCGAACAGATCGGCACCCCGCACCGCCATCAGCCCCGAATTGCACAGGGTGACGGCGCGCTCCTCCGGCGAAGCGTCCTTGTACTCGACGATCTTCGACAGGCGATCGCCGCCCTCGACGATCAGCCGGCCATAGGCGCCCGGATCGGCGGGGCGGAAGCCCAGCACCACCACTGCGGGCGCGGCGTCCCCATGCAGCCGCTCGAGCATGCGCCGCATCGTCGCAGTGGTGACCAGCGGCACGTCGCCATAGAGGATCAGCACGTCGCCCTCGAAGCCCGCCAGCGCCGCCTTGGCCTGGAGCACGGCGTGTCCGGTGCCGAGCTGCTCGGCCTGGTGCGCCGTCTCCGCCCCAAGCGGCGTCACCGCGGCCTCGACCTGCTCGCGACCGGCGCCGACCACCACCACCTCGCGCGCGGCGCCCAGCGCCTTCACGCTGTCGATCAGGTGGAGCAGCATCGGCCGTCCTGCAATCGGGTGCAGCACCTTGTGGGTATCGGATTGCATCCGCGTGCCCTTGCCGGCGGCGAGGATGATCGCGGCGATGGGTGCAGTCACGTGGCCAGTCTCCGGTCGAAATGGGGTGCAACCCCTGCCACGCTGGACATGGCTTTTCCAGCACGATGCTGCCATGCGGCACGCCATGCCCCTGCCCTTCCGGACCATCGGCTTCGACCTCGACGGCACGCTGCTCGATACCAGCGGCGACCTTGCCGCGACGCTCAACCGCGTGCTGGCGGAGGATGGCCGGGCGGCGCTGCCGCTGGATCGCATCCTCGCCATGGTCGGCCGCGGCGTGCACACGCTGCTGGAGCAGGCGGTCGCGGCGACCGGCGGCGGCGATGCGGCGGCGGTGGCGCGGCTCTACCCGCGCTTCGTCGACACCTATGCCGCGCACAATGCCGAGCATAGCCGCCTTTATCCCGGCGTGCTCGATGCGCTCGATGCGCTGGCCGCGCAGGGCATCACGCTGGCGGTGGTCACCAACAAGCTCGAAGCACTCAGCCTGCCGCTGCTGGAGGCGACCGGCCTCCTCCCCCGCTTCGCCACCGTGATCGGCGGCGACACGCTCGGCCCCGGCACCGCCAAACCTTCGCCCGCGCCGATTCTGGAGATGGTCCGGCGCTGCAGCGGCCCGGCGGCGTTCGTCGGCGATTCGATCTACGACGTGCAGGCGGCGCAGGCGGCGAGCGTCCCCGTGATCGCGTGCAGCTTCGGCTTCTCGCAGGTGCCGGTGACCGCGCTCGGCGCCGAGGCGGTGATCGATTCCTTCGCCGAACTGCTGCCCGCGCTGGAAGCCCTTCGCCCAATCAGCGTTTGACAGCACGGGGCCTCACGGCGAAACACACGCTGTCGGAAAGGGAGAGAATCCGGGCAACCGGATCGCCGAAGGAGCAACCGCCCCGGAAACTCTCAGGCAAAAGGACCTTCCGGCCACAACATTCTGGAGAGTGGCGCCGCGCGCGCCCGCCGACGGGATAGCGATCTCAGGCAAACGGACAGAAGGGGCCCGCAACCGAGTGTTTCAGGAGACGGGTTCCGTGGCGACCAAAGGCGTCGGGCCGAATGCAGGGCCGATCAGCATCACCGACGTGTTCACCATCGGCATCGGGCCGTCGAGCTCGCATACCGTGGGGCCGATGCGCGCCGCGCGCGACTTCGCCGCCTGGGTAATCGCCGACGGGCGGAGCGTCACCAAGCTGTGCTGCGAGCTGTTCGGCTCGCTGGCACTGACCGGCAAGGGCCACGCCACCGATCGCGCGGTGGTGCTGGGGCTGGCGGGCGAGCGGCCCGAGGGTGTCGATCCCGATGCGGTGGAGCCGATGCTGGCAGACATCGCTGCGCAGCGCCGGCTGCGGCTTGGCGGCACTGCGCTGGTGCCCTTCGATCCCGAAACCGACATCAAGTTCCGCAAGCGCCAGTTCCTCCCCGGCCATCCCAACGGCATGAAGCTGCGCGCCACGCTGATCGACGGCGCGGTGCTCGAGCGGACCTATTATTCGGTCGGCGGCGGCGCGATCCGGCGCGAGGGCGAGGAAGCCGCGGCAGGCCTTTCCGCCGGTACCAACCATCCCTTCGCCAGCGCCCGCGAGATGCTGCAGCGCTGCGACGAACTCGGGCTCGACATTGCCGGACTCATGCTCGCCAACGAGCGCGGCTGGCGCGACGATGCGGCGACGCTCGCCTTTGTCGACGGCATCCACGATGCGATGAACGCGTGCATGGATCGCGGCATGGCGCAGGACGGCATCCTGCCCGGCGGCCTGGAAGTGCCCCGCCGCGCACGCAAGCTCCACCAGAAGCTGATGGCGCGCGGCCCCCGGGTCGAGCCCGCCTCGGTGCTCGAATGGGTGAGCCTCTGGGCACTCGCGGTGAATGAGGAGAATGCCGCCGGCGGCCGCGTCGTCACCGCGCCCACCAACGGCGCGGCGGGGGTGATCCCGGCGGTGCTGCGCTATTATGAGTGCTTCGTCGGCGACGCGACCCAGGCGGGCAGCCGCCGCCTGCTGCTCACGGCGGCGGCAATCGGCATCCTCTACAAGCGCCAGGCGTCGATCTCGGCCGCCGAGATGGGCTGCCAGGGCGAGGTGGGCGTCGCCTGCTCGATGGCGGCGGCGGGCCTCGCCGCGGCGCTGGGCGGCAGCAACGCGCAGATCGAGAATGCCGCCGAGATCGGCATGGAGCATAATCTCGGCCTCACCTGCGATCCGATCGGCGGGCTGGTCCAGATCCCCTGCATCGAGCGCAATACGATGGGCGCGGTGAAGGCAATCAACGCCGCGATGCTCGCGCTCCATGGCGACGGCACGCACAAGGTCTCGCTCGACGCGGTGATCGAGACGATGCGCCAGACCGGCCTCGACATGCGCTCCAAGTACAAGGAGACGAGCCTCGGCGGCCTGGCGGTCAACGTCGTCGAATGCTGACCCGGCTCAAGGCTGGGCGGGCTTGAACTCGAAGTTCATTCCCGAGACGCGGCTGGGCTGGAAGCCCTTCCAGATCGTCGAGGCCGACGCGCCGGGGCTGAAGCCGGCGTAGCGGCCGCCGGGCGCGCCTTGCCATTTGCCGTCGTTCGAGTTCGGCACCAAGCCGTCGATGTACGCGGCCTTGGCTTCCTCGCCCTTCACATAGCGATCGAGGAACGCGGTGATGAAGTGCGCCTGCACCGCCATCAGCCGGTCCTTGCGCCACACCGCGTCCTCGAACCAATCGAGGTCCCAGAAGCTGTCGCGCATCGCGGGCGGCGCGCCGATCAGCGCGATGCTGTGCGCCGCCTCGCGGAAGGTGAGCAGGTAGCGCGGGGCGTGGACCTCCTGGTCGAACAGCGTGCGCACGCCGGGATCATAGCCGACGACATGATCCTGGCTGCCGACGATGAACAGCGTCGGCGCGCGGATCGCCGCCACGCCGGGTGCTGCCCAGAGCGGCGTGCCGTAGAGGTTGCTGGCGGGCGAGATCGCCACCACCGCCTTGAGATCGGCGACCTTGAGGCGGTCCGCCTTCCCCGCCCCAGCCACATAGGGGGCCAGCACGCCGCGCGTCGCGCCCGCCACCGCCGGATCGAGCGGCGCGCCGGCGGCGGTGAGCACGCCATAGCCGCCCATCGAATAGCCGATCAGCGCGGTGCGCGCGGCATCGGCGGCGGCGAACGTCCCCTGCCCGGCCTGCGCCCGCCGCTGCGCCTCGGCGGCGACGAAGGCGATGTCGAGCGGGCGGCTGGTCAGCGGTCCGGCGCGCGCGGCCGGCGTGCGGATGGTGATCGGCGGATCGCGGAAGGCGGGCGCGACCACGACATAGCCCTTGCTCGCGAGGTTCTCGCCGAGCCAGGACAGCACCTCCGGGGTGTTGCTATAGCCATGGGCGAGGATCACCAGCGGGAAGCGCCCCTTGGCGGCCGCCGCACCGGGCGTGGCGAGCCCCGGCACCTCGAACGGCACGTCGCTGCCCTTCTCGCCCGGCAGCGCGGTCCGATAGCGGGTGCCCGCGCCTTTTGCCGCGGCCGGATACCAGAGCTTGATCGGGATGTGCCGGTCGACGATCGCGGGCTTGTCGGCGCCCTGCAGCGGATCGGCCCGACCCGCTTCCACGAACTCGAGATCGGCCACCCCGACGCCGTAGCTGCCGAGCGCCGCCAGCTCCGGCGCGTCGACGCTGGGCCGTGCCGGTGCCTGCTGCGCCTGCTGCGCATGGCCCTCAAACGCAAAAATCGCGGCTGCGCATGCTGCGGCCGCGATTGCAATTCTGCCGATCATTCGGTCCCCTCTCCTGATGGAGAGGGCGGAGCAACGCCCCGCCCTCCCGCGTGTGCATCAGTAATTTACACCGAAGCGCAGGCCTGCATAGCGACGGAAATCGCGCGGCAGGACCGACTGGGTGGCGATCTGCTTGCCGAAATTGCCGCCCGAGTTGACCAGCGCCGGGAAATACTGCTTGTCGAACAGGTTGTTGACGAACAGCGTCGCTTCCCAGCGGCGCTTGTGGT
>JAPJRE010000422.1 GCA_030824725.1 Sphingomonas sp. | reverse complement strand
AACCTGTTCCTGGGCGGCTGACGCCGATCAGTGGACGAACAGCGTCACCACTACCCCGGCCCAGGCGAACACCGAGGCGAGCACCGCCAGCTTCGCGACCATTTCGTGCGGCGAGGCCTGCTTGGCGGCGGTAGCGGCGCGGGTGCGGGTACGGGACATGGCGAACTCCTTTGGTCGATCCCGGCGTTATAGCACCCCTTCCTGAACAGAAGCCTGACCGAAGGGGCGAGTCGCGCCGATCACGGGCATGTTGTCGCATGAAACCCACGCATCGACCGCATCGTGGAAAACGCGGACCCCCTGTTCGAGCCCGCCGAGCGTCACCTGCTCGATCGCGCCCGCCTCGAGTCCCTGCTGGGCAAGAGCGCAGGCCCGGAAATCCTCCGACGCGAACACGCCGCCGTCGAGCAGCTGCCAGCTGCGCTCCCAATGGTCGCGGGCCTTGTCCGTGGCAGGGGCCTCGGGGATCAGCATGAAGTCCTCGACCCAGACTTGGTCGACCGCCCGCGGCATCAGCACCATCAGGTTGATGTAATCGGGGCTGACCGCGAGCACCGCGCCGGGGAACATCTGGTAGGTATAGGTGATAGCGCCGCGCAGGGTGGGCCAGTCCTCTGACTCGAGCTCGGCGATGCTGGCTGCGCGGCCGACCGCCGAACGCTGGTGCGGGCCGATCTGGTCGGCGGCGGAGATGCCGTCTTGGAAGAAGGGGGCGATGCTGCCGGCGTGGAGGCGCTGGATGTGGTAGCTCTCCAGAAAGGCGTCCATCACCAGCTTCCAGTTGGCGGGTACGCGGTGGGTGCGCCGGCGGAAGCAATGCTGGCCCGCAAGATCGAACGCGGCGAAATCCTGCGCCAGCGTGTCGGCATGGGTGAAGTCCGCTGCCTCGTCGAAGGCGAACCAGATCAGCCCGCCGGCTTCGTGGGTGGGAAGGCGGCGGAGCGCGAAGTCGGCCTTGTCGAGGCCGGGGAACGCGTCGGCGCGGGGTACCCCGGCGAGGCGGCCGTCGAGCGTGTAGCTCCAGGCGTGATAGGGGCAGACGAGGCGGGGGGCGGTGACCGCCTCGCACCCTTCCACCAGCCGTGTGCCGCGATGGCGGCAGACGTTGAGGAAGACA
The DNA here is from genome assembly GCA_030824725.1 of Sphingomonas sp. Classification (GTDB taxonomy): domain Bacteria; phylum Pseudomonadota; class Alphaproteobacteria; order Sphingomonadales; family Sphingomonadaceae; genus Sphingomonas. Next base: position 2,299 of record JAPJRE010000422.1, on the reverse strand, counting down.
TGCGCCGCGCCCTGCTTGTCGCGGGTGATCAGCAGCGGCTTGCCGAAGCTGTCATGGGGCACGGCCATGCCGGGCTCGGGCAGCAAGGCGGAGGGCGCGAGGACGAGCGGGGCGCGATCGAAGATGCGCGCGCGCTCGGTAGCGAAGCGCTCGGGGCTGGTGTACACGCTTGCGTCGACATGGCGTATCGGACCCGCACCGGCGTCGCCGCCCTGCGCCAGCATCGCGGCCAGCGCGCGCTGGCCCTGCGTCGGTGCGTTCATCCTTCCTCTCCGTCGCTTTTCCGCTAGTGTCGCGCGTCCTGATGCGGGGAGCAAGGCATGGCGGGTACGGAACGGCTGGAAGGCGAACGGCGGCGTGGATTCGCCGCGACGATGGGTCCCTATCTGCGGCCCCGCCCGATCGCGGCTCTGTTGCTCGGCATATCGAGCGGTTTTCCGTTGGCGCTGCTGCTCGGTACCATGACCTTCTGGCTCGCCAAGGTCGGAATCGAGAAGAAGACGATCGGCTTCGCGATCGGCCTCACGACGCCCTATACACTGAAATTCCTGTGGGCGCCGCTGATCGACCGACTGAAGCTGCCGGTGCTGACGCGCCTGTTCGGCCAGCGACGCTCCTGGCTGTTTCTGATCCAGGCGCTGTTGTTCGCCTCGGTGTGGATGCTTGGCGCGAGCCAGCCCGAATTGCACCTGGGGGTGTTCGCCTTCTGGGCGATCGTCACCGCCTTCCTCGCGGCGACGCAGGACATCGTTATCGATGCCTATCGCATCGAGATCCTGCCCGAGGCCGAACTGCCGCACGGCACCGCCAACAACCAGTTCGGCTACCGATTGGGCGCATTCATCGCCGGCGTCGGCACGATCGCGATGGCGTCGCCCGAGGGACTGGGCCTGGGATGGGCGACGGCATACGGCCTTACCGGTCTCTGCGTTCTGCCAGGGGCCCTGGCGGCCATCTGGGCAGGGCCAGGGCTTCATGACCGGGTGCTCGAGCGAGTACCTGGCAGCGGAGCAGGTGCCTGGCTCGAGGCAACGCTGATCGGACCGTATCGCGAGTTCCTGCAGCGTCGCGGCGCCGTGCTGATCCTGTTGTTCGTGCTGATCTACAAGCTGGGCGACGCAATGGGGCAATCGATGCTCAACCCGATGATCGTCGAACTCGGCTTCAGCGACACCGAGTTCCTCGCCATCAACAAGGTCGTCGGCTTCTGGGGCTTGATCGTCGGCACCGCCCTGTCGGCACCGCTGCTTGCGTGGCTGGGCATGGGCCGCGCGCTGTTCGTCTCGGGCCTATTGATGATGCTGAGCAACCTGACGTTCGCGGTGCTCGCGACGCAAGGCCACTCGGACCTGTGGCTGACCATCGCGGTAGCGACCGAGCAGGTTACCAGCGGTCTAGGGCTGACGGTGTTCGTGACCTATCTCTCTGGCCTGTCGAGCCTTGCCTATACCGCCACGCAATTTGCACTGCTGTCTTCGCTAGCCGGCGTCGGCCGGACCTGGCTCGCCGCGCCGGCCGGCATCTTCGCCGAGAAGCTTGGCTGGGCCGGCTTCTGGGTGATGACCTCGGTAGTGGCTATTCCCGGCATGTTGCTGCTGTGGTTGCTGTGGCAGCGCGGCTTTGTTGTTCAAAGCGTGCGTGCAGCAAGGGCCGGCGCCGACCAGGAGGATTGACCTCACGGCTCCAGCGGCAGCGCCAGATCGGCGAAGCTCTGCGCGAGCGCGTGCGCGGTCGGCAGCAGGCCGGTCGCGTCGCGCACGCCGATCAGATCGGCGAGCAGCACCGCGGCAGCCTGCGGGTTGGTGCGGACCTTGCCCAGCGCGCCGATCAGCGCCACCTCCGACGCGGTCATGCGCGGGCAGCACCACGGGGCGATCTGCACCGGGCCCGTGGCCATGGCCGACATCTCGTGCATCAGCGCGCGGAGCAGCATCAGCGGGCGACGAAAACCCTTGCCGAACGCGACGAGGAAGGCGTGCGCGGTGCTGGCGTCGTGCAGTCCGTTGCCGCCGGTCTGGCGGACGCCGAACAGCAGCAGCCGCACGCCCGGATCCTCGGGCTGGAGCTGGGGCAGGGCGGTGACGAGGGTCTGGACGGACGGCTGCATGTGATTCTCCGATGGGCGTCGGAGCAATCATCGCATTCTGTTATTAATAGTCAATCGCAATAAGGCAAAGCGCGGCGTCAGGCGGGCAATTCGCCGTTGGCCGCCAGCACCACGCCCGCCAGATAGAGCGAGCCGAGGATGAGGACGGCGCTCGGCGTGGCTCCTGCGATGCGTTGTGCAACGAGGTGGAGC
>JAPJRE010000421.1 GCA_030824725.1 Sphingomonas sp. | reverse complement strand
GTATGGCGCTGCACGATCCACTCGGTGCCGTCAAAGTGCAGGCGCACGTCGCCATCCTCCGCTCCTCCCGAGCCGACGTCGCTCGCGAAGCGTCCGCCATACGCTCTCACCCGCTCCGGCTTCGCTTCGTTGGTGAAAAGGAGCTCGAGCGGACGCTCGCTCGGAAGCCTCGCCATGTAGTCCGCCAGTGCCATCGAAGGGCGGTGCGGGCTGTCTGCCTCGTGAGAGAGAAGGAGATACGTCTTTTGCGTCTCCCCTGCGAACCCGGCGCTTTCCATCGCACGGTAGAAGTGGCGGCTAATACCGCCATGGTGTGGAGCCTGGACCACGGACAGCCTTTTCAGCTGATCGGTGAGCCCCGGCTCGTAGGTCCGGGCGTCATCCCTGCCGACGGCGAAGCCATCGAACCCTGAATCCCCCGTGACCAGCAAGCCCTGCCCGCCAGCGTCGAACCTCACGACGTAGCTGAGCTGATTGCTGTCGCTCAGCCCCTCAAGGCGATCCCAGCGCTTAGCGCGGAACGCGACGAAGCCGCTTGGGATGCGGTCGCGGCGGTCGGCGATGAGGCGATCCGTCGGAGATAAGACGGTCGCGGTCACTTCGCCGGCCCCCCCAGGCGCGAAGAGGCGACCAGTCCACGCGAAGGTGCGCGGAACATAGTCGGAGCACCTGTGGCATTCGACGAGGATGCCGCAGGGGTCCGGCAGGGCATCAACCAACCTCTTTAGCGCGGAGGCGTTGATCCCGTCCTTGGCGTTAGCGATGCGCATATGTGCGAGCTCGGCCCGCGCCGCCCGCATCGTCGAGGCCCCGCCCTTTGGCCAGTCGAAGCGGGAAAAGACCCAACTGTCCAGCTTGGGACCCAGAGGAGCCTGACCACGCCCAACCGCTTCAGCCAGATGTGCGAGGACGTAGCCGAACCGCGTTCCCTCTCGGACGATGTCGGCGTCCGGCACGTGCTCGCACCCCCGCCTACCAACGATCGAGTACGCGTGGTCAACCTCAGTCTCGAAGCGCGAGCGCCAATCGTCGACGGGGCGATCCGCCGATCCTAAGTCCTCGTCCGAGGGATCGAAGGCCTCGTCCTGCCGGTCCTCTGGCGCGTCCTCTTTGCGCAAAAGACGCTCAATCGCGGAATCGACCACGCGCAGCGTCGCACGCCGCCGCTCCTTGGCCCCGATGTATTTCTGAAAGGCCCGGCCACCCCCCTGACCGCGGAACATGTTGGCTAGTAGGCTTTCGTCACCCGCGAAACGGCCAAACTCTGCGCCGGATTCGTCGTCGGCGACCGGCGGAAGCCATAGCTGGCCAATGTCGATGCGGCGCTTTTCCAGAATGCTGGTGATGCCGTCCAAGTGGTCGGCGTCGTAGTGTGTTCCGATCACCAAATCGATCCGCGGACGGCCGGAGCCCGTGGGGCTGAGCCACCGATGGAGCTTCTCCTCGACGCCCGGCCCCGCGCCCGAGTTCCCGCCGTCGGCGAGCACATGCACACGGCCGCGTTCGCCCGCGAAGGTGAGCAACAGCGCGCTGCCGAGCCCTACGTCATACATCGTCACGTCAATCTGCAACCGAAGGTCTCCATTGTTCGAGACAGGGCCAGTCTCCGTCGATGACGAGGCATGTGCCACCTGTGCATCTTATTGGCCTGCTAATCAGCGATTGAGCCCCTATCTTAAGCCGACCGGCTGGTTTGCGCGATACGAATGTCGGTTTTCAGCAAGAGCCGCCGCTCACATAGACAACGCCGAATGTCTTGAGCTGGTCGCAAGCGGCCGGTTGGATCGCCAGCGCCTAGGGCGCCGCATTCATTCGCGCGTGACGACAATTTGGCTGCAAACGCCGGGGGCTCTATCGTTCGCAGCTATCAGCGTCGAGATATCGCCTTCGGTGAGCGCTAAAGCGAGATTGGTACCTTGCCATGTTACACATGTTTGGTCACAATCGATAACGAGCCGATGATGCTTCGCTGATAATTCAGTCGTTTAGAAGGTTAACGTGGCGGTGTGGCCATCCTCCCGCCCCAGCCAGCTTTCCTTCTAAGTCATTGAAGTAACGGCGAAACATCGTTCGTACCCCCTGGATTGTGCCGGTGGGTGTGACGACACTCTGTGGAGATGCCGTTGCCTGCCACCCAGAACGTAGAGCGCCGAGGCGCCGTCTACTACCGGCGCCGTACCGACCGTTTTCAGGATGGTATGCCTTGCACCCTCGCCTCGGCCTTCGAACCATGAGCCAGTCGATCGCGCGGCGGTGTGCGGTGGGCCGCACAGGGCAGGTGGCCGGGCTTGGCAGCGCATCGAGCACCCTGTGCAATCTGCTGCCGCGATTGGCGCGTTGTAGAGCGCGCTGTGGCGTATTGCCTTGCTGTGAGCCCATGGGTCCTTAGCAGGGCCTGTACGGGTATTATCCATGCAATATCCGCACAATTTCTATTGTGTATGGATAGTGCTGCACTTACATACCGTGCGGAGCAAGCGACTCAGGAGTGTGGGTCATCGAGGCGTCAAACAAAGCGGAAGCCTTTTCCCGGATCCTCAGCTCGGGGTGGAAGGGCCTGTGCCCGCGCTGCGGCAAGGGGCGGATGTTCCGATCCTGGCTGAAGGTCGTAGACCGGTGCGAGGCATGCGGGCTCGACTATCGCTTCGCCGCGCCGGACGACGGTCCCGCCTTTTTCTCGCTGTGCATCGTGGTATTCCCGCTCACCTTCGTGGTGGTGTGGCTGCAGGTTGCGTTCGAGCCGCCCTGGTGGATCCATATGTTCACCTCGCTGCCGCTGATGGTGCTGGGCAGCCGGTTGCCGCTTCGGCCGATCAAGGGGTGGCTGGTCGCCTCGCAATATGTGAACCGCGCCCGCGAGGCTGGCACCGAGACGCTGTGGAACCGGCTTGACGGCCGCGCGCCGGGCAGCGACCCGTTCGAGGGGTGATCGCGGTGCCGCGCCCGCGCAGCTTGCATGCAATTTTGTACGGGTTCGGCTAGGCTGACCCGATGCAAGGCTGGAAACCCGACATTACCGCGACCCTGGGGCCGAAGTATCTCGCCATCGCCGAGGCGATTGCGCGCGACATCGAGACGGGCGTGCTTGGCCCGGGCGACCGCCTGCCGCCCCAGCGGATGCTGGCGGAGCAGCTGGGCGTGGACCTCACCACGATCACGCGTGCCTATGGCGAGGCGCAGCGGCTGCGCCTGATCGAGGGCGACGGGCGGCGCGGCAGCTTCGTGCGCCGCGCGACGGCCGCGCCCGCCGGCATCCCCTATCAGGAGCCCGCCGATGCGGGAATGAACGCCCCGCCCGAGGCGGCCGACCGCCAGCTCGAGCGCGCCTTCGGCGCCTCTGCCGCCCAGCTGCTCGGCCGCAGCGACGGGCCTGCGCCGTTCCACTATCAGCCGCGCGGCGGCATGGCGCTGGCACGTGCGG
>JAPJRE010000420.1 GCA_030824725.1 Sphingomonas sp. | reverse complement strand
GGTCCGCCTCGCCCTGCGCAAGGCGGCGAAGTGAGATGCTTCTTCCAGCGACGCGGCGATCGCCACCGCGATCTCGGTGGCGGCGGTGTCGGCGCTGGCCGAGAGCAGCTGGCTGCTCGTGGTCGCCTGGGTGTTCGGCGCGTTCGGGCTGTTCGTGGGGCTGTGCGGCTTCGCCGGCTGGGGCTTCCATTCCGACGTGTTGAGCACGCTGCTGGGATGAGGAGCGCGATCCTTCTTGATCTTCCCCGGCACGGGAAGGATCTTTCAGAGCAACGGCGTCAGCAGGTCCTCGCCGGCGAAATGCGCGTCGAGATTGGCGAGCACGAGCGCCGCCATGGCTGCGCGGGTTTCGGCGGTGGCGCTGCCCTGGTGGGGGGCGAGTACCACCTGCTCCATCGATCGCAGCGCCTCGGGCACATGCGGCTCGTCGGCAAACACGTCGAGCCCGGCGCCCGCGATCGTCCCCGTCCACAGGGCGGTGAGCAGCGCCGCTTCGTCGACCAGGCTGCCGCGCGCGACGTTGACCAGCACGCCCGCCGGGCCCAGCTTGTCCAGCACCCCCGCATCGACGACGTGCGTCGTCGATTCAGTGCCGGGCGCGGCGAGGATCAGCACGTCGCTCTCCTTTGCCAGGCTGGCGATGTCGGGAAGGTAGCGGAACGGCACCGCCTTCGCGCTGCGGGCGGTGTACAGCACCTCGCGCGCGAACGGTGCGGCGCGGGCGGCGATGGCGGCGCCGATCTTGCCCATCCCGAAAATGCCGATGCGGCGGCCGCTGGCATGGCGGCCGAGCGGCGCCTTCCAGCCGCCGCGGCGCACCAGCGCGTCGTTGGCGGCGATCCGGCGCTGTACCGCCAGCATCAGCCCGATGGCGAGATCGGCGACGTCCTCGGTCAGCACGTCGGGGGTTGTCGACACCCGCACGCCGCGGGCGCGCAACGCATCGAGATCCAGCCCGTCATAGCCGACCCCGTTGATCGCGACGATCTCCAGTTCGGGCAGCCGATCGAGCATCGCCGCATCCAGCTGCAGCTGACCGCCGCCGACGATCGCGCGCGTGGTCGCGGGCGGGGTGCGCTCGTGCAGCGTGAAGCGCCGCGCGAGTTCGGCGCGGAGCGAGTCGGAAATGGCGGTTGCCACGTACAGATCGACCATGCGCCCCTAGATGCGCGCTTCGCCGCGGCTTTGCCAGTCCAGACAATCGACCGGCGCGTGCGCGGCGGCTACAATGTGATCTTCTTGCCATGACCGACACCGATCGCCTCCTCACGGCCGGCCGCCGCGCCGAAGACGTCGACGCCGCGCTGCGTCCCAAGTCGCTCGACGAGTTCGTCGGACAGAAGGCGGCGCGCGAGAATCTGCGCGTGTTCATCGATGCCGCCAGGGCGCGCGGCGACGCGCTGGACCATGTGCTGTTCTTCGGGCCCCCGGGTCTCGGCAAGACCACGCTGGCGCAGATCATCGCGCGCGAAATGGGGGTGGGGTTCCGCTCGACTTCGGGGCCGGTGATCGTCAAGTCGGGCGATCTGGCGGCGCTGCTCACCAATCTCGAGGACGGCGACGTGCTGTTCATCGACGAGATCCACCGGCTCAATCCGGCGGTGGAGGAAGTGCTCTATCCCGCGATGGAAGACCGCGCGCTCGACCTGATGATCGGCGAAGGGCCTTCGGCGCGCAGCGTGCGGATCGATCTGCCGCGCTTCACGCTGGTCGGGGCGACGACGCGGCAGGGGCTGCTGACCACGCCGCTGCGCGACCGCTTCGGCATTCCGGTGCGATTGCAGTTCTACACGGTGGACGAACTCGAGCGGGTGGTAACCCGGGCCGCCGGGCTGCTGGGGCTCGACATCGCCGCCGATGGTGCCCGGGAAGTCGCGCGCCGCTCGCGGGGGACGCCACGCATTGCCGGGCGGCTGCTGCGCCGGGTACGCGACTTCGCCAATGTGTTCGGCGAGGCGGTGGTGCACGCCAAGGTCGCCGATGCGGCGCTCAACCGGCTGGAGGTCGACGGGCTGGGGCTCGACGCGATGGACCGGCGCTATTTGATGATGATCGCCGACGTCTATCGCGGCGGCCCGGTGGGGGTGGAGACGCTCGCCGCCGGCCTGAGCGAGCCGCGCGACACGGTCGAGGAAGTGATCGAGCCCTATCTGATCCAGCTCGGCCTGATCGCGCGGACGGCGCGCGGGCGGTGCCTGAACGGGCCGGGGTGGAAGCATCTCGGGCTCAACCCGCCCGCGGGATCGCAGGACGGGCTGTTCGATTGAGGGGTAGCAAGCACCCTCGCCCTCCCCAAGGCCTTCGGCGGCGGGTCAGCATCGGGTGGACAGCGCGGGGCGCTGTTCACCCGATGCTCCTCTCCCAAAGGGAGAGGGCGATTATTCTTTCCCCGTTGGGATAGGGAGGGAGGCGCGAAGCACCGGAAGGGTGAGGGTGGCTAATCGCCGTGTTCGAAGCCCAGCCGGCTGGGTAGCGGGAGCGGCGTGCCGGCATCGTGGAGCGTCAACCCTTCGCCCTCGCGGAACGCACCGAGGCAGGTCGCTGCCAGCGGCAGTGGTCCCGGCGGTGCGGCGAACAGCAGCTCGTAATCGTCCCCCGCGGTCGCAGCGGCAAGGCGCGCGTCGCGATCCCCGCCCCGGACCGCCTGATAGTCGGCCGAAAGCGGCACGGCGGCGAGGTCGATCGACACCGCCAGCCCGCTGGCCTCGGCCATGCGCGCAGCATCGATCAGCAGCCCGTCGGACACGTCCATCATCGCGTGCACGCCCGAGGCGAGCGCCTGTCCCTCTTCCAGCCGCGGCGTCGGGCGACGATAGCGCGCGAGCAGCGTCGCCGGTCCTTCGCCGGCCAGCGCCACCGCCAGCCCCGCGCCACCGTCGCCGATCGTGCCGGTCACGTAGAGCAGGTCGCCCGGCTGCGCGCCGCTTCTCGCCGGCGCATGGTCCGAGCGCCCCAGTGCCGTCAGCGAGAGCGTGCGGGGAACGCCTGGAGGCGCCTTCACCGTGTCCCCGCCGATCAGCGGGCAGGCGAAGGCCGCCAGCGCGGCGTCCAGCCCTGCCAGGAACGACGAATCCCAGGCGTCGTCGCCCGCGAGCGGATACCCGAGCAGCACCCCCTCCGGCACCGCGCCCTTGGCGGCAAGATCGGACAGGTTCACGGCCACCAGCTTCCAGGCGACGTCCTCTGCCGGATCGTCCGGCAGATAGTGCACGCCTTCGACCAGTACATCGTGCGTGACGACGAGATCGCCGAGCACGGCCGCATCGTCGCGCAGCCCGCGCGCTCCGGCATGGAGCGGCAGGTGGCGCAGATAGGCAAGGAACGCGGCTTCGTTCATCGGCATACAAATCCTCCCCCAGCATGGCTGGGGGAGGGGGACCGCGCTGCGCAGCAGCGTGGTGGAGGGGCCGCGCCGCATGGCGCGGATGACGCCGGG
>JAPJRE010000419.1 GCA_030824725.1 Sphingomonas sp. | reverse complement strand
CCCAGGGGCTGGGCCTATCGATATGGCAGCTTCCCGCCGCTCGGTGCGCCGGTGGGGTTCATCGCCGCCAACGGGCTGTTCCTGCTGCTCGGCGCATTCCTCGACGATGCGGCGTTCCGCGACTGGGGCTGGCGGCTGCCGTTTCTGGCGAGCGCGGCGCTGGTCGGCCTCGGGCTGTGGGTGCGCCTGCGCATCGCGGAAACGCCCGCCTTCGTCGAGGCGGCCGAACATGCCCCGCCACCGCAGGTGCCGCTCGGCGAGCTGCTCCGCAGCCATCTCGGGGCGACGCTGGCGGGGACGCTCGGCACCGTTGCCTGTTTCGCGCTGTTCTACGTCGCCACGCTGTTCGCGATCGGCTTCGGCACCAAGACGCTCGGCTATCCGCGCGAAGCCTTTCTCGGCGCCGAGCTGGCCGCGATCCTGTTCATGGCGCTGGGCATCGGCATCGCCGGCTGGCTTGCCGACAAGCGCGGCGCGACCCTCGTGCTGGCGCTCGGCTGCATCGCGATGGTGCCGCTGGGGCTGGCGATGCCCGTGCTGCTGGTGCCGGGGTCGCTGCTCGCGGTGTTCGTCTGGCTCGCCGCGGGGCTGTTCGTGATGGGCTTCGTCTATGGCCCGCTCGGCGGCTGGCTGCCGAGCCTGTTCCCGGCGCAGGTCCGCTACACCGGCGTGTCGGTGACCTTCAACCTCGGCGGCATCCTCGGTGGCGGGCTCACCCCGCTGATCGCGCAGACCCTGGTGGAGCGTGGCGGGATCGGCATGGTCGGCTGGTATCTGGCAGGGGCCGCCGGGCTCAGCCTGATCGGGCTGCTGCTCACCCGGCGGCGCTGATCGGTCAGGCGGGGCGGAGCAGGGTCAGCTTCGCCTTGCCGTAGACCCGGTCGGCATCGACCACGAAGCCGGCAAGCTCGACATCCTCGGTCTTGCCCGTCTCGATGCTGATCCAGGTGCCCGGACCGGTCCAGCCGAGCCGCGCCAGCTTGTCGAGCGCGACGACGCCGGCGCCGGTGCCATAGGGTGGGTCCATCAGGATCAGGTCGAGCGGCGCGCGGGCGGGGCCCAGCGCCATCACCGAGCCCGGGCGGACATCGGTGCCCTTGGCGCCGAGCTTGGCGATGTTTGCCTTGAGCGCATCGAGCGCCGCCCGATCCTGCTCGACGAACAGGCAGGAGGCGGCACCGCGCGACAGCGCCTCCAGCCCGAGCGCGCCCGAACCCGCGAAGAAGTCACCCACTGCGAGCTCGTCGAAGCTGCCGAGCCGCGAGGCGAGCATCGAGAACAGCGCCTCGCGGGTGCGATCAGCGGTGGGGCGGGTGGTGTCGCCCTTGGGGGCGGCAAGCGGGCGGCCGCGCCAGTCTCCGGCAATGATCCGCATCAGCCGCGCCCCCGCGGCGGACGGCCGGGGCCGCCGGGTCGCTGCGGACGATTACCGCCATTTCCGCCACCGGGCCGCGGCGTGCGCGGGCGTTCGGACGTGGTGCTACCGCCGGGACGCGGCGTGCGGGGACCGCGCGGGCGCTCGCCCTCGTCGCCGCCGAACCGCGACGGACGTGGTGCTCGGTTGCGGTCTGCGGTGTCGCCGCGCGACTCCGCGCCCCGCGGGCCACGCGGTCGTTCGCCGTCATTTCCGCCGAACCGCGACGGCCGCGCGCCGCGGCCGCGTTCGGGCGAGTCGTCGCCAACCCGGGCTGTTCGGGGCCCGCGCGGACGATCGCCGTCGGCACCGCCGAAGCGCGACGGGCCGGCGGGACGACCGCTCTCGCCACCGCGCGACCGGCTGCGCTCTCCATCCCGCGGCGTGCGGACGCGCTCGGTGCCCTGTTCGCCGCGCGCATCACTGCGGCCACGGGGCCGATCGACCAGATCGCCGGAGCGCGGCTCGCGGGTGTCGCGGAAGGACTTGGCGCGGGCGGCACGCGCAGGCTTGCCGACACCGCCCTCGCTGCCTTCGCGGACGCCGAGCCGGCCGGCGGTGCGCGGCCGTTCCTCGCCGTCCTTGGGCTTGGCCTTGGGGGTGGCGCGGGCGGTGAATACCGGTCCTTTTGCCACGGGGGCGGGCTTGGCGATGCGGCGACGCCCTTGGGGTTCGACCTTGGCGGGCTTCTCCACCGGCTCGATCGCACGCTGGCGGGTGGCGAACTGCAGGTTGGACGCCGCCTTGCCGCCGCCGGCCTTGCCCAGCACGGTGCGGAACGTGATCAGATCGGCCTGGCGGATCTCGTCGACGTCGCCCGCGGGCAGGTCGTTCAGATAGAAGGGCCCGTAGCGGGTGCGGATCAGGCGGCTGACCTGCAGCCCCAGGAACTCCAGCACGCGCCGGACTTCGCGGTTCTTGCCCTCGGTCAGCGTCATCTCGATCCAGAGATTGGCGCCGGTCCGCCGTTCGATATTGGCGTTGATCGGGCCGTAGCGGACGCCCTCGATCTCGATGCCGAGCATCAGGTCCTCGAGCTGCTCCTGGCTCACCTGGCCATAGGCACGGGCGCGATAGGTGCGCTCGACACCGCTCGCCGGCAGCTCCATCTCGCGCTTGAGCTCGCCATCGGTGGTGAGGAGCAGCAGCCCTTCGGTGTTGAGGTCGAGTCGGCCGACCGGCATCACCCGCGGCAGCCCTTCGGGCATCCGATCGTAGATGGTCGGGCGGCCGGTGAAGTCGCGCTCGGCGGTGAGCAGGCCGGCGGCCTTGTGGTAGCGGAACAGCCGCGCGGGCGTCGCCGCGGCGACGGGATTGCCGTCGACGGTGACGCCGTGGAGCGAGGTGAGGATGGTCGCGGGGGTATCGAGCGTTGCGCCGTTCAGGGCGATGCGCCCCTCGGCGATCATCCGCTCGATCTCGCGCCGGGAGGCGATGCCGGCACGGGCGAGGAGCTTGGCGATACGCTGCGGCGTACCGGCGGTTTTGATAGGCTTGGAGTCAGACACCGCAGCGCTATAGCGATTTCGACGGGGCTGGCAAAAATATATACGGTGCCACTTTGTGACTCGCGCGTTACGGGCTGTGCCAAGCGGTTGATTCGGGGGCGCAACTAGGATGCTGTTCGGAAGGAAGAAGCGGCGGATCGAACATCTGCTCGTCGTCGAGGACGAGCCGCTGGTGGCGTTCGATACCGAGCATTTCCTCCGCGAGTCGGGCTTCACCATCGTGGCGACCGTGGATTCGGTGGCCGACGCCACGCGGATCGTCGATTCGCACGACGTGCTGGATCTGGTGCTGGCGGACATCAACCTGGCCGACGGCAGCGGGATCGAAGTGGCGCGTAACGCCGTTGCGCGCGGCGTCCCGGTGCTGTTCGTGACCGGCGCCTGCCCGGCGGATGCGCGGGCGTTGGCGGCGGGGTGCCTCGCCAAGCCCTATGCGCAGCGCGATCTGGTGCTGGCGATCGATGCGATCGAGGCGGTGCTGCAAGGCGGCAAGATCCCGCGCCGCCTGCCCAGCAGTTT
>JAPJRE010000418.1 GCA_030824725.1 Sphingomonas sp. | reverse complement strand
ACCAACAAGGGCCTGGCCTATATCGACGCGCGGGACATCGCGCGGAACCGGCTGGCGCCGCCCGTCGCGATCCGGAGCCTGATGGCAGGCGGTCGCCGCTGGGACATGCGCGCGGGCAGCGTCGATCTGCCCGCCGGCACGGACCAGCTGGTGATCGACTATACCGCGCTCAGCCTCACCGATCCGCAGGCCAACCGTTTCCGCTATCGGCTGGAAGGCGCGGACAGGGAGTGGAACGACGCGCAGGATCGTCGCGAAGCGCTCTACACCAATCTCGGGCCCGGCACCTATCGCTTCCGCGTGATCGCGGCGAACAATGACGGCGTGTGGAACGAGCAGGGTGCCGCGCTGACGCTGCGGATCGCACCGCGCTTCTACCAGACCTGGTGGTTCGCCCTCGGCTGCGTCGCGGCGGCGATACTGCTGGTGTCGCTGATGGTTCGGCGCCGGCTCGCCATCGTCGCGGCGCGGGCGCGGGCCAGCGCACAGGCCCAGCTGGAGGAACGGCTGCGCATCGCGCGCGAACTGCACGACACGCTGCTCCAGGGCTTTCAGGGTCTGATGCTGCATTTCCAGTCGGCGGTGGAGCTGCTGCCGCGCGAGGAAGGCGCGCGGCTATTGCTGGAAGGCGCGCTGGATCGCGCCGACGACGTGCTGCTCGAGGGTCGCGAGCGGGTGCGGGCGCTGCGCGAAACGACGGGGCCGGTCGATCTGCGCGGCAGGCTCTATGCCGCGATCGAGCCGGTGGTGCGCGGCATCCTGCCGCTGGAGATCGAGGAACTCGGGCGCGTCCGCCCGCTCTGCGCACCCGCCGCCGAGGAACTCGCGGCGATCGCGCGCGAGGCCGCCTCCAATGCGGTGCGTCACGCCGCGGCGGACCGCCTGCTCGTCCAGATTCGCTATGGTCGCCGGGCGCTGCGGATGACCATCTCCGACGATGGCCGGGGGATCCCGCCCGACCGGCTGACCGGCAGCCCCGCCGGCCATTTCGGCCTGGTCGGAATGCGCGAGCGCGCCGAGCGGCTGGGCGGCCAGCTCTCGATCGTCGCCGATCGGCCGCGCGGCACCCGCATCGACGTCCAGCTGCCGGCGGGCGTCAGCTATCCATAACTCCCGCAGCCGCGGTCAATAGGCCCAGTCCAGCTGCAGCCAGAAGCGGCTGGTATCGGTGGCGAAGCGGTCGGCTTCATAGCGGGCATAGCGCACCGAAAGCTGCGCCTTGCGCAGCTTCGCGGTGGCGAGCAGGTTCCACTCGTCGCCATAATGCTGGTTCAGCCGGTCGCTGTCATAGCGGTGCCACACCGCCTGCAGCGTCAGCGCGTCGATGCCGCCCAGCTTCTTCCAGCCATAGCCGCCGCCCGCATAAAAGTCGCGGACCCCGTTGGGCGGCGTGGTGGTGAGCTTGTCCGCCCAGCCCTGGAACTTGAATACGCTGCCGAGCGGCGTCTGGAAGCTGGTGAGTGCGGCGCCGGAATCGGCGCCCAGCACTTCGTAGCCGGCGTTGATCGTCCAGCTCCGCAGGTCGAGCGTCGCGTCGGCCAGCCAATAGTCCGCCTGGTAGCGCGTGGGATTGTGGTGATAGTCCGACTGGCGCGCCCAGCTCAGCTGGTAGCTGAGCTTCGCCTGCGGAGCGATAACGCGCGCACCTGCCAGTCGGACGCCATAGCTCTGGTTGGACAGGCGGAAGCCCTGCACCTCGGCCTCGTCCTGGTCGACCAGATAGGCGAAGCCGGTCAGCGTCCCCAGCGGCGTGGCGGCGCCGAGATTGGCGAAGACATTGTGGCCGCCCACGCCGCGCTGGCGCGCCCCCCGCCCCTCGGTGCCCCAGATGGTGCGCACGTCCCAGGCATAGGTGAGATCGAGCTTGAGGCCCTTTACCGGAACGATCTCGGTGCGGACGGCGTCGAAGGTCTGGGCGTTGTTGCGGATCTGCGCGCCGCCCACGAAGCGCTCGTCGTCGAGCGTGATCCGCTGGCGGCCGGCGGTGACGGTGAGCGGTGCCGAGCGATATTGCAGCTGGGCACGGTAGATCGCGACACTCTCCGGATCGCCGATCGTCGGCCGATCGGCGATGCCGTGGAGCCCGTCATAATAGTCGCCGACGACGGCCAGGTTGCCCTGCGCCTCGCCCAGCGCGACCCAGCGACCGTGCGACACTTCCGCCCCTGCGCGGACGCGGATCGTCACCGCGTCCGCGGTCTTCGCGAAGTCGGCCTGATCGAGATGTTCATACCGCGCGCGCGCCTCCACCAGCGGCTTGATCGCCACCTCCTGCGCCAGGGCCGGTCCGGCCGTTGCGAGCGCGGCCGTGGTCGTGATCCAGAAACGCATAGATTCCCTTCCTGCGAAACGGCGGCGCTATCGCTCCGCCCCAACCGCTCCCAGTTACAAAGTTTGTCTGGCGGCGGCGTACTCGTGTCCGACGACTATTGTAGAGCGGTGGCGCGCGATTCAGGCTAGCACGGCAAGAACAAGCTGATGGAGGATGCGAGCATGCGGGGATGGAGAACGGCGCTGATCTGCGGGGTGGCGATGGCGCAGGCCATGACGGGCGCGGCAACGGCGCAGACGCGCGGGCCGGTCGTGAGCACGAAGGCCGGCAAGGTGGAAGGCGCGGTCGAGAACGGGGTTGCCAGCTGGAAGGGCATTCCCTTCGCGGCGCCGCCGGTCGGCCCCCTGCGTTGGCGGGCGCCGCAGCCGGCCAGCGCGTGGCAGGGCGTTCGCCTCGCCACCCAGTACAGCCATGACTGCATGCAGAAGCCCTTCCCCAGCGACGCGGCGCCGCTCGGCACCGCACCGGCCGAGGACTGCCTCTACCTCAACGTCTGGAAGCCCGCAGCCGCCAAGGCCAAGCTGCCGGTGATGGTGTGGATCTATGGCGGCGGCTTCGTCAATGGCGGCTCGTCGCCGCCCACCTATGCCGGTGACGCGATGGCGAAGCAGGGGATCCTGTTCGTCAGCTTCAACTATCGCGTCGGTCGTTTCGGCAGCTTTGCGCTGCCCGCGCTCAGCCACGAGAACCCGGACAAGGGGCTGCTCGGCAACTATAACTTCATGGACCAGATTGCCGCGCTCCAATGGGTGCAGCACAACATCGCCGCCTTTGGCGGGGACCCGGCCAACGTGACGATTATCGGCGAGAGCGCGGGCGGCATGTCGGTGCATATGCTCGTCACCTCGCCGCTGGCGCGCGGGCTGTTCCACAAGGCGGTGGTGATGTCGGGCGGCAATGCCCAGACCGCGAAGAGCGCGACCCTCAAGGCCGCCGAGGCGATCGGCGAGAACCTCGCGCGGTCGCACGGCATCGATCCCGCCGCGCCCGATGTGCTGGCCAAGCTCCGCGCACTGACCGCCGAGCAGGTGACCGACGGCCTGAGCATGATGGAGCTGTTCCAGCCCAAGCCCGGCCCGCGCACCTATGGCGGGCCGATGCTCGACGGC
>JAPJRE010000417.1 GCA_030824725.1 Sphingomonas sp. | reverse complement strand
GTTCTGACACGGGTGGATTGCGCCAACTACGCCGGTCGCGCCAAGAACCACGAGATTGCCATCGGCTTGAAATTGCGCGTAACATCCCTGCGTAATGAAGGAGGGAGGGGTTGGGCCGCCCGGGAAAGGGGGAGGCGTCTGATATTTCGGACCAGTATTTGAGCGCCACAGCGCCTTCGTTCCTTGGTAAAGAACGAGATCGCCATCCATTTGTAGCGTTAGCTTGAAGCGACCATCCCCGGAACGGAAGCTGTCGCCGCGACTTAATACGATCGATGTATTTGCAGCCGGAACTACCGGCGTTTGTATTTCGGTCTGCGCCATAGCTAAAGTCGGCGCGGCAGTTAGCAAAATGGATATTGCAAATCTATAGAGTGCCGTAATCATCTGCTTTCCCCCTGTCATCATAGCAGCTGTCGCCGCGCCTTTTTGATGGAATGAAAATGAAAAGCTGTCAACGGGATTGGCAGAATGTCATTTTAAGTGACTGATATTGATGGAAAGTTCGGGGCGGGTTCGCCTCCGCCGTAATTTCACCCGCACTTGATAGCAAATATGTAACGGCCAATATTGGTGCGGTAGCTCATCGCCCACGCTAGCGAGCCGACGGGTTCGTGAGAGTCGTGCGACGCGCCGGTTTCTACTCTTGCGTAGGATCGCCGGAGCCATCCGCGCGCTGTAGCATTTGTGCAGCGCGCACCTCCGCAGCGCCGTGCGAAGGACTGCACGACCATGCGACTGCCTCTCCTGAAGCGCGACCAGCTCTCTGACCAGCGGAAGCCGCGCTATGGCGACATGCAGCGTGGCATTTCCTCCAACTTCAACGCCTTCGTCGCGGTGGACGCGGACGGCAGCCTGATGGGGCCGTGGAACCCGTGGCTGCCGAGCCCCGGATCGGCGGCGCGATCTGGGCGCTGACCAAGGCGATGTCGATGGAGGGACGCTGCCTGAGCGTGCTTCCGCCGGCGTTTGGCTCAGCCGCCCATGCTGCCGCCCATCGATCCGCCCATGCCACCACCGCGGCGACCGCCGCCGCGTCGGCCGCCACCCTCGCCGCCGCCGCGCCCGCCACGGCCACCGCGCTTCATCGATCCGGTGCGCAACTCGGGCAGTTCGGCCTTGGTGAGCCTGCCGTCATGGTTGGCATCGAGCAGGTCGAAGCGGCGCTTGGCTGCGCCCATGAACTCGATCGCGCTCACCCCGCCGTTGAGACTGGAATCCGCCGCGGTCACCGGCTCGGGGCTGCCGAGATAGTTGAAGCGGGCGAGGCCGCTCAGCACGCGGGTGGAGCCGATGGCGGCAGCCTTCACCTCGCCATTGTCGCCCATGGTCGGGCCGCCGGTCTCGAAGCCGCCGCCGCGCGCCTCGGGGGCGAGCACGGTCTCGTACTGTTCGATGTCGGCGGGGTCGATCTCGCCGTCGCCCTTGCGGTCGAGGATCTTGAACCAGCGCATCGCATCGTCGCGGAATTCGTCGAGCGTCAGCGCGCCGTCATGATCGGCATCGGCGCCGTCGAACCAGGCATCGGCGGGTGCCTTGCCGTCGGCGGTGCCGCGGAAGGGCTCGCCCATCGGGCTGACGAACAGGCCGCGCGGGCGCGGGCCGCCGGGACCGCCGGGACCTCCGGGCGGCGGCGGGCCGTCCTGCGCCTGCGCACCGCCCGCCAGCACCAGCAACAGTCCGGCCACACCCAGCATCCGCATCTCTGAACCCTCCACCCGAAAATCGATTCGTCCCGCTAGCGTGCGATTGTCGCAAAATTGTGCCCGCAACTTTCGGCTTGGGGGCAGGGCCGCGCTTGTGGCAGCAGGCGGCGCATGACCGGCGCCACCCCCATCACCCCCGATACCGAACATCGCGGCCTTGTCGGCCTTCTGCCCAGCGGCTGGCGACCCTATGCGCTGCTCGCCCGGCTGGACCGGCCGATCGGCTGGTGGCTGCTGTTCCTGCCCTGCGCCTGGGGGGCGCTGCTGTCCGGGCTGCCCGAGGGCGGCTGGTGGCGGATCGGGGCAATGCTGCTCGGCGCGATCGCGATGCGCGGCGCGGGTTGCGTCTACAACGACATCGTCGATCGCGACCTCGACGCGCAGGTGGAGCGCACCCGCAGCCGCCCGCTGCCGAGCGGCGCCGTCTCGCTGCGCGCGGCCTGGACCTGGCTGGCGGTGCTGCTGGCGATCGGGTTCGGCGTGTGGCTGGCGATGCCCACCCCGGCCAAGCTCTGGTCGCTGGCGACGCTGCCGGTGGTCGCCGCCTATCCGTTCATGAAGCGCATCACCTGGTGGCCGCAGGCGTTCCTCGGCATCGTGTTCGGATCGGGCGCCGTGGTCGGCTTCGTCGCGGGCGATCCCGGAGCGGCCTTCGCCAGCCGGCAGGGCGCACAGTGGTGGCTCTATGCCGGCACGATCCTCTGGGTAATCGGCTACGACACGATCTACGCGCTGCAAGACGTGGAGGACGATGCGATCGTCGGTGTGCGCTCCTCTGCACGGCGGATGGGCGCGCATGTCCGCTTCGGAGTGGGGCTGCTCTATGGCGGCGCGGCGGCGCTTTGGGCGGCGGCGATCTGGACCGTGCGGCCCGACCCGCTGGCGCTGCTCGCGCTGCTGCCGGTGGCGGCGCATTTCGTCTGGCAGCTCGTCACGCTCAAGCCCGCCGACGGCGCCAATGCGCTGCGCCGCTTCCGTGCCAATCGCGATGCGGGGTTCCTCATGCTTGCCGCCTGCGCGGTAGTGGGGATGTCCGGACTTTGATTTTGTACCCCCGTGCCCCTAAGTCGCGGGGATGCTGAACAACGATCAGGCCCTGGAGCGCGCCGCCGACGCCGTGGCGCGCGCCCGCCGCGCCGGTGCCGACGCCGCCGACGCCGTCTTCTCCGCCGACCGCTCGCTTTCCGTTTCCGTCCGGATGGGAGCGCTGGAGGATGTCGAGCGCTCCGAGGCCGAGGAGCTCGACCTGCGCGTGTTCGTCGGCACGCGCTCGGCGAGCGTCTCGACCAGCGACCTGAGCAGCGATGCGATCGCGACGTTGGTCGAGCGCGTCGTCGCGATGGCGCACGAGGCGCCCGAGGACCAATGGGCCGGCCTCGCCCCCGAGGACCGGCTGATGCACGGGCTGCCGCCGCATCTCGACCTGGACGACGGCGCCGAAGTGGAGCCTGCCGCGCTCAAGGCGCGCGCGCTCGCCGCCGAGGAAGCCGCGCGCGGCGTGGCGGGGGTCACCAACAGCGAGGGTGCAGGCGCCGGTGCCAGCAGGGTGCAGCTCGCGCTCGTTACCAGTCACGGCTTCCACGGCGCCTATGCGCAATCGAGCCACGGCATCTCCGCCAGCGTGCTCGCCGGCAGCGGGGGCGCGATGGAGCGGGATCATGCGCACCATTCCGCCCGCCACGCGGCGATGCTCGATTCGCCCGAGGCGATCGGGCGGCTCGCCGGCGAGCGGGCGGTGGCGCGATGCAAC
>JAPJRE010000416.1 GCA_030824725.1 Sphingomonas sp. | reverse complement strand
CGACGACCTTGAGGCCGAAGTGGCGGGCGAGATCATAGGCGAAGCCGGTCGCGCCGAGCTTGGGGATGGCGGGGCCGCCGGTGGCGATGACGAGGGTGGGCGCCTCGGCGACGCCCTGGCTGGTGGTCACGCGGAAGCGGCCATCGGCATGGTCGACGTCGGTGATGCCGGCGCCGAGCTGGATCGTCACGCCGCCCATCGCGCATTCGCCCAGCAGCAGCTCGACGATCTGCCGCGCCGAGCCGTCGCAGAACAGCTGGCCCAGCGTCTTCTCGTGCCAGGCGATGCCGTGGCGCTCGACCAGCGCGAGGAAGTCCTGCGCGGTGTAGCGGCCCAGCGCCGACTTGGCGAAATGCGGGTTGGCGGAGAGGTAGCGATCGGGCGCGGTGCCGAGATTGGTGAAGTTGCACCGCCCGCCGCCCGAGATCAGGATCTTCTTCCCCGGCGCCTCGGCATGATCGAGCAGCAACGCCCGGCGACCCCGCTGGCCTGCCATCGCGGCGCAGAACATTCCCGCCGCACCCGCGCCGAGAATGATTGCGTCATGGGTGCCGAGGGAGTTGGTCATGTCGGGGTCGTTAGCGCGGTTCTCGGGCCCCGAACAGCAAAACGCCGCCGGCGATGCCGGCGGCGTCTGCTTCGGTCCGCGAGGGCCCGGATCAGATGTGGATCGGCTTGCCGAGCACGCCCATCGCCGCTTCCTTGATCGCTTCGGAATGCGTCGGGTGGGCATGGCAGGTGTACGCAATGTCCTCGGAGGTCGCACCGAACTCCATCGCCTGGGCAACCTGGGCGATCATCGTGCCGGCCGGCGCGGTGATGATCCAGGCGCCGAGCACGCGATCGGTCTTGGCGTCGGCGATCACCTTCACCCAGCCGGTGGTGTCGTCGATCGCCTTGGCGCGGCTGTTGCCCGCCATCGGGAACTTGCCGATCTTGACCTCGCCCTTTTCGCGCGCCTGCTCCTCGGTGAGGCCGACGCCGGCGATTTCGGGGTGGGTGTAGACCACGCTCGGGATCACCGCATGGTTCACGATGCCGGTGAGGCCCGCGATGTTCTCGGCGACCGCGATGCCTTCGTCCTCGGCCTTGTGCGCGAGCATCGGGCCCGGGATCACGTCGCCGATCGCCCACACGCCGTCGACGGCGGTGCGGAAGCTGTGGTCAGTCTCGATCTGGCCGCGCTGGTTGGTGGCGAGGCCGATCTTGTCGAGGCCCAGGCCCTCGGTGTTCGGACGGCGGCCGATCGCGACGAGCACGACATCGGCTTCGAGCGTCTCGGCGGCACCGCCGGCGGCGGGCTCGACGGTGACGGTGGCCTTGTCGCCATTGACGGCAACGCCGGTCACCTTAGTGGAGAGCTTGATCTCCATGCCCTGCTTCTTGAAGATCTTGGCGGCTTCCTTGCGGACTTCACCGTCCATGCCGGGGAGCAGCTGGTCGAGATACTCGACCACGGTCACCTTGGCGCCGAGGCGCTGCCAGACCGAGCCGAGCTCGAGCCCGATCACGCCGCCGCCGATCACGACCATGTTGGCCGGCACCTTCTCCAGCGCGATCGCGCCGGTGGAGTCGACCACGACCTTCTGGTCGATCGTCACGCCCGGCAGCGGGGTGACCGACGATCCGGTGGCGATGACGATGTTCTTGGCGGTGACGGTGCGCTCGCCCACCTGCACGGTGTGCGCGTCGATGAAGGTGCCGAGGCCCTTGACCCACTCGACCTTGTTCTTCTTGAACAGGAATTCGATGCCGCCGGTCAGGCCCTTCACGGCCTTGTCCTTGTCGGCCATCATCGCCGGCAGGTCGAGTTCGACCGAGCCGAGCTTGACGCCGTGCTTGGCGAGCGCGCCCGAGGCGGCTTCGTAGAACAGCTCCGAGGCGTTCAGCAGCGTCTTGGAGGGGATGCAGCCGACGTTGAGGCAGGTGCCGCCCAGCGTCTCACGGGCTTCGACGCAGCCGGTCTTGAGGCCAAGCTGCGCCGCGCGGATCGCCGCGACATAGCCGCCGGGGCCGGAACCGATGATCAGGACGTCGAAATCATATTCAGCCATTTTCCGCTCCATGCGTGCGCCGCGTCAGGCGCATTGCCGTGCTCCTGCGAACGCAGGAGCCCAGGGTTGCGAGGGACGTTCGTCGATCCGGCGCCATCGCGCGGCTCAGCCGAAGAGCGTCCCGTACAAATCCTTCCACTGCGGGTTGTCGCGTTCGATCAGTTCGATCTTCCACGCCCGCTTCCACTTCTTCATCTGGCGTTCGCGAAGCCGCGCCCCGTCCAGATCCTCATGCGCCTCGTACCAGACGAGGTGCTTGCAGCCTTTTTCCTTGGTGAAACCCTCGATCATGCCGGTGCGATGCTGGTACGCTCTGGCGGGCAAGTCGCTGGTCGATCCGACATAGATCGTGCCGTTGCGCTTGTTGGCCATGATGTACACGCAGCCGGATTTCGTCTGGCTTCTCCTCAGTCAGTGCTCCTGCGGAAGCAGGAGCCCAGGGCCACAAGCGATGTATTTCTCAACCCTGGGCCCCCGCTTTCGCGGGGGCACAAGATGTATCAGAGGTCGATCAGCAGACGGGTCGGATCCTCGATCGCGTTCTTGATCGCGACGAGGAAGGTCACCGCCTCGCGGCCGTCGATCAGGCGGTGATCGTAGCTGAGCGCGAGGTACATCATCGGGCGGACGACGACCTGGCCGTCACGGACGACCGGGCGCTCCTCGATGCGGTGCAGGCCCAGCACGGCCGACTGCGGCGGGTTGATGATCGGAGTCGACATCAGCGAGCCGAACACGCCGCCGTTCGAGATGGTGAAGGTACCGCCCTTCATCTCGTCCATCTTGAGCGAGCCGTCCTTGGCGCGCTTGCCGAAGTCGCCGATCGTCTTCTCGATGCCGGCGACCGACAGGTCCTGCGCATCGCGGATCACCGGCACGACCAGACCCTGCGGGGCCGAGACCGCGACCGAGATGTCGCAATAATCATGATAGACGATCTCGTCGCCCTCGATCGAGCCGTTGACGCCGGGGATGTCCTTCAGCGCCATGCACGCGGCCTTCACGAAGAAGCCCATGAAGCCGAGGCGGACGCCGTGCTTCTTCTCGAACAGGTCCTTGTACTTGGCGCGTGCCTCGATCACCGCGGTCATGTCCACGTCGTTGAACGTGGTGAGCATCGCGGCGGTGTTCTGGGCTTCCTTGAGGCGCTTGGCGACGGTCTGGCGCAGGCGGGTCATCCGCACGCGCTCTTCCTTGCGACCGCCGGTCGAAGCCGGGGCAGCGGCGGGAGCAGGCGCAGCGGCCGGCGCCGCAGCGGCCGGCTTGCTGCTGGCGGCGGCGATCACGTCGTCCTTGGTCAGGCGGCCGTCCTTGCCGGTGCCCTGCACGGTCGAGGGATCGACGCCCGTTTCGAGCACCGCACGGCGAACCGACGGCGACAGCGCGGCGGCATCGGCCGAGGG
>JAPJRE010000415.1 GCA_030824725.1 Sphingomonas sp. | reverse complement strand
CACCCGCGGATCGTCGAACGGATGGATGAAGGTGAAGCCGCGCTCCGCCTCCAATTCCCGAGAATGGGCATAGGCGGCGTCGAAGGTCTCGCCGTGGAGCACGACATTGGCGCCGTGCCCTTCGGTCTGGGTGACCTTCACGATCGGCGTGTTCTTGGGCATCACGATCGTGCTGGGGATGCCCAGCCGCGTCGCGTGATAGGCGAGGCCCTGCGCATGGTTGCCGGCCGAGGCCGCGATCACGCCCTTGGCGCGCGCTTCAGCATCCAGCTGCAGCAGCGTGTTGAGCGCGCCGCGTTCCTTGTAGGCGGCGGTGAACTGGAGGTTCTCGAACTTGAGGTAGACGTTCGCGCCGGTCAGCTGCGACAGCGTGCGGCTGTGCAGCGTCGGCGTACGCACAACCGCGCCCGAAATTCGCTGGGCCGCCGCACGAACATCGTCGATCGACACGGGGAGCGAGGCGGGCGCGTTTGCTGCTTTGGTAGCCATGATCCTGTCCGCCTAGACCATCTGGCGCGGCAGGGGAACAGGCCCTATGCCCTCGTCCATGTTCACGCGCCTCAAGCGGCTTGCCGCCGCCACCGCCCTGCTGCTCGCGCCCGCCGCCCATGCCGATGGAATCGTTGACAATGTCAACGGCATCACGCTCGATGCCAAGGGCGCGGTGGTGCGTTTCGAGGCGCTGCAGATCGATCCCTATGGCAAGGTGGTCGCACTCTACGCCAAGGGGCAGAAGCGGCCGAAGAAGCTGGTCTGGCGGCTGGACCTGAAGGGCGCGACGATCGTGCCGGGCATGATCGATGCGCATGGCCATTTCATGGGGCTGGGCTTCCAGCAGCTCCAGCTCGATCTTTCGGCCACCACCAGCCTCGACGACGCGCTCGCCCGCATCGGCGACTATGCGGGCAAGAGCCGCGCGAAATGGGTGCTCGGCCGCGGCTGGAACCAGGAAGCCTGGAAGCTCGGTCGCTTCCCCACCGCCGCCGATCTCGACCGTGCCGTCGGCGACCGCCCGGTGTGGCTGGAGCGGGTCGACGGCCATGCCGGCTGGGCGAACAGCAAGGCGCTGGAGCTCGCCGGCATCACCGCCGCGACCAAGGACCCTGCTGGCGGCCGCATCGAGCGCGACGCCAGCGGCCGCCCCACCGGCGTGCTGGTCGACGCCGCGACCGAACTGGTCGCCAAGGTGGTGCCCCAGCCCACCCCGCGCGAGCGCAACGCCGCCTTCCTCGCGGCACAGCAGAAGCTGCTCTCGCTCGGCATCACCGCGACGGCTGACATGGGCACGACGGTCGACGACTGGGAGACGATGCGCGGCATGGCCGATATCGGCCAGCTCCACCTGCGCATCCTGAGCTATGCGCACGGCGTGGACACCGCGCTGCGCGTGGCGGGCGCCGGGCCGACCCCCTGGCTCTATGGCGACCGGCTGCGGATGGGCGGCATCAAGCTCTATGCCGATGGCGCGCTCGGCTCGCGTGGCGCCTGGCTCAAGGCCGACTACAGCGACGCGCCGGGCAACAAGGGACTGGGTTTCCTTACCGACGACCAGCTGCTCAACCTGATGGCGCGCGGCGCGATGGACAATTTCCAGCTCGCCGTCCACGCGATCGGCGATCGCGCCAACCAGCAGGTGCTGGACGCGATCGAGATCCTCTCCGAAACCTACAAGGGTGATCGCCGCTGGCGGATCGAGCATGCCCAGATCATCGATCCCAAGGACCTGCCGCGCTTCGCCAAGCTGGGCGCGATCGCCTCGATGCAGCCGGTCCACCAGACCAGCGATCGGACCATGGCCGAAGCACGGCTGGGGCCGGACCGGCTCGCCGGCGCCTATGCCTGGAAGACGATGCTGCGCGACGGGACGCGGATCGCCTTCGGCTCCGATTATCCGGTCGAGAGCCCCGATCCCTGGGCCGGCTGGGCGGCAAGCTTCACCCGGCAGGACGCGAGCGGCAATCCGCCGGGCGGCTGGCGGCCCGAAGAGAAGCTGACCCGCGAGGAAGGCTGGGCCGGCTTCACTATCGGCGCGGCCTATGCCGGTTTCGCGGACGACAAGATCGGGCGGCTGGCGCCGGGCCTGTGGGCCGACTTCCTGATCCTCGATCGCGATCCGCTGACCGTGTCGCCGGCCGAGCTGCGCGGCACCAAGGTGATCGAAACCTGGGTCGGCGGCCGCCGCGCCTGGGGCGCGAAGCCCTAAACGCCATGTTCCGGCTGGTGATGGCCGGCGCGCAGTGGCGCGACCGGATCGGCGCGGCGCTGGGCGGCGCGATCGGCATCGGGGTCACGGCAGGGATATCGGCGCTGGCCGGCTTCGACCGGACTACCGCGATCCTGCTGGCGGCACCGATCGGCGCATCGGCGGTGCTGGTGTTCGCGGTGCCGTCCAGTCCGCTGGCGCAGCCCTGGCGGGTGATCGGTGGGAATGTCATCTCGGCGTTGGTCGGGTTGGCGGTGGCCTGGTGGCTCGGGCACGGCGCGCTCGCGGCGGGAGTCGCGGTGGGCCTAGCCATCCTCGTGATGTCGCTGACCCGCAGCCTCCACCCGCCGGGCGGCGGCACCGCGCTGCTGCCGGTGCTGGCACCTGCCGCGATGGCGCAAGGGCTGGGCTTCGTACTGCTGCCGATCGGGGTCAACGCCGTGCTGCTGACGCTGTGCGGGCTGCTGGTCCACCGCTTCACCGGGCATAGCTACCCGCACCGCGTGCAACCTGCCCCACCCGCGCCGGGGCTGCTGCCGGAGGACATCGATGCAGCGCTGGCGGAGGCAGGCGAGGCGTTCGACGTCAGCCGCGAGGATTTGCTGGCGATGCTCGCGCGGGCGGAACACCATGCGGCGGCGCGACACGGCTGATGCAAGCGAAAAGCCCCTCCCCTGACGGGGCAGGGCTTTGTTAGGTCAGTACCCGCAGCAACGGCGGCCCCAGCGTCAGCAGCCCGATCGCCCACGCCGCGAGCGATGCCACCAGCACCCCGGCCGCTGCGAGATCCTTGATCCGGCCGATCGCCGGATCGAAATCCGGGCAGATCCTGTCGCAGAGATCCTCGATCGCCGTATTGAACACCTCGGCCATCCAAACCAGCACGATCGCGAGGACGAGCCAGCGCCATTCACCCAGCGACAACCGCAACATCGCCCCAGCTGCCACGACGCACAGCGACGCCGCCAGATGCACCCGCGCATTATGCTCCTCGCGCACCAGCACGCGCAGCCCCCGTATCGCGTGGCGGAAGCTCTTCAGGCGCGCGGCGATGCTGAAGCGTCTCGGCGTGGCACGGCGATTGCTGGATTCCCGCATTCGATCAGCGTGGCCGATCCGCCATCACCCCGCCAGCCCCCGAAACGAAAAGGCCGCCGCCCCCGAAGGTGACGACGGCCCTGCCTCCTGCGTGATCCGTGGGGAGTCAAGCCACCTGGCTGTCCGCCTGCATGCCCTCGTCGGGTTCGCGCAGCAC
>JAPJRE010000414.1 GCA_030824725.1 Sphingomonas sp. | reverse complement strand
CCTCTAATCCTGCTTGCGACCCTGGCCGGCTGGCAGCCGCGCACAAGTCCGCTCGCCTCGGGTCACACTGCGCCCCTGATGGCGAGAGCACCGAGTCTGTATCGTGGGCATTCCGACGACGCAAACTCTTTGTCGGACGAATTGGTCGTACAATGCGCCCATGG
Source organism: Sphingomonas sp. (assembly GCA_030824725.1). GTDB lineage: Bacteria > Pseudomonadota > Alphaproteobacteria > Sphingomonadales > Sphingomonadaceae > Sphingomonas. The sequence goes on along the minus strand of JAPJRE010000414.1, from coordinate 3,295 downwards.
CAGAATTATTTCTGTATAAGATCGGCACAATCCGGTACCGGCAGCGGCATGAAACATGCCCTATCCCTGCTGTTTTGTTGCGCTGCGGCATTTCCGGCACTCGCGCAACCCGCCCCGCAACCCACGCAAATCCGCCAAGAACCGCAAAGTGGCTTACCCAGTTACGCCACCGTCGCAACGGCCGTGGTGGGCGCGCCGCTGATCATCGACGCGCGCATCGCCGACATGATCCGGATCAAGGAAAATGAGGCCCCTGGTCTCGCATCGGGACGGGCCCGCTTCTACGTCACGGCCGATGTCGTGGCACTGATTCGCGGTAGCAGCGCCCTTTCCACCCGCATTTCGTACCTCGCCGACGTGCCGCTCGATTCTCGCGGCAAGGCACCCAAGCTGAAGAAGCAGCGCGTACTGCTCTTCGCCCGCCCCGCCGGCGCCAAGACCGACTCGGTGCAGCTGACCGGCATCGACAGTCAATATCCGTGGAGTCCCGAGCTTGACGCCCGCGTACGCGGCATCACCCGCGAGGTATTGGCCAGCGATGCGCCGCCGGCGATCACCGGCATCGGCAACGCATTCCACGTGCCGGGCGCGCTGCCGGGCGAAGGCGAGACCCAGGTGTTCCTGAAAACCGCCAACGGCGCGCCGATCTCGCTGCAGATCCTGCGGCGGCCGGGCGAGAAGCCGCACTGGGGCGTCTCGCTGGGCGACATCGTCGATCCCAACGCCGGCGCGCCGAAGCCGGAAACGCTGGCATGGTATCGCCTCGCCTGCGGCTTGCCCAAGGCACTGCCCGGCGAGGCGCTCAGCGCGGAAACGCCGGAAAACGCCGACTCCGCCCGGCAGGACTATCAGCTGGTATTGCGGGACCTGGGCCCCTGCGCCTGACCCTGACGCCGCCGGCGCTCAGCGCCGGTGGCGGACCAGGGTGATGCCGATGGATTCGTCGGCTTCCGCGATCGCCAGCTTGACGATCCGCACCTCGACGCGGCGCACCCGCGAGTCCGAGACGAACAGCGTCTCGCAGATATGGTCGGCCACTGCCTCGATCAGAGTGAAGTGAACGTCCTTGGGCAGCGCGTCGGTAGCGGCATGCTTGAGGTCGATATAGCTCTTGGAGGCGCTGAGCGGCGTGCCTGGCAGGAAGCGCTCGGGCAGGTCTAGGTCCGCGATGACGGAGATGCGCAGCGGCTGCGGCAGATGGGTCTCCTCGGAATAGACTCCGGTGAGCACTTCCACCTCGAGATCCATGACCTGAAGCTGCAGTAGATCGGGCAATCCAACGGCCTTTCTTGGGCGAAACAGGCGCGCCCCTTAGCAGATCGTGGCGCGGGGAAAAGCCCGGGCCTCGTCCTTGCATATTCTGCATGTCCACCGCTGCATTCCGCGCTTGCGCTCCGCTGGAGAGCCGCTAAGGCGCGCGCCTTTCGGCATGCGGCCGAGGCGGAGCGGGGAGTCGCGGTGGTTCAGATGGTTGCCCTCGATGCGGTCGATCCGCATGCCGTCGAAGCGCTGCTCGATCGCGCCTTCGGGCCCGATCGCCATCGGCGAACCGCCTATCGCATCCGGCAGGGAACCCTGCCGATTCGCCCGTTCAGTTTCGCGGCATTGACCGAGGATGGCAAGCTTGCCGGCACGATCCAGAGCTGGCCCGTCGCGCTCGCCAGCGATTCGGGTCCGATGGTGCCGCTGGTGATGGTCGGCCCGGTGGCGGTGGATCCTGCGCTCCAGCAGGGCGGTATCGGCCGCCGGCTGATGCAGGAGACGCTCGATGCCGCCGATGTCAGCGCGCTTCCCGGCGCGGAGGGCCTGATGCTGATCGGCGATCCCGAATATTATGGCCGATTCTTCGGCTTCGACGCCGATCGCACCGGGCGCTGGCGCTTGCCGGGACCGTTCGAACCGCGCCGCCTGCTCGCACGCGGCGCCGCGGTGCCCAATTGCTCGGGCATGTTGGTTCCCCGCCTGCGCAAGGTTGCCTGACGCGTCCGGGGTTCGACAAAGCCGCGCAGCACGGTAAGGGAAGGCCATGCCCAACATGCCGCCCCCCGATTTCGCCAGCCTGTCGCTCGCCGAGATCGCTCGCCTGGCGGAAGAACATCGCCTGCCGCCGGTGGAAAGCTGGAACCCGGCACATTGCGGCGACAGCGAGATGCGCATCGCGCGCGACGGCACCTGGTTCCACCAGGGCAGCCCGATCGTGCGCGCCGCCATGGTCCGCCTGTTCTCCACGATTCTCCGCCGCGAGCCAGATGGTCGCTTCGTGCTGGTGACCCCGGTCGAGAAGCTCGACATCGCCGTCGAGGACGCGCCGTTCCTGGCAGTCGAGGTGAAGGTCGAGGGCGAAGGCGAGGTGATGCGGCTGGCGTTCCGGTTGAACACCGGCGATCTCGTCGTCGCCGGCGTGGACCACCCGCTGCGGATCGAGACGCGCGAGGACGGCCCCCACCCCTATCTGTCAGTGCGCGGCGGGCTCGATGCGCTGATCACCCGCAGCGTCTATTATGAGCTGGCCCAGTTGGCCCTCGCGCAGGAAGGTACGCCGCCGGGGGTGTGGAGCCAGGGCGTGTTCTTCCCGCTCGAGCCCGAGGCATGAGGCTTGCCGACCAGCTCCGGCGCGCCTTGGACGGCCGGCCAGCCAAGGCCACGACCCTGCTGCCCGGCGACCACGCCTTCTTCGATCCCGCCCAGGTGACGAGCGCCGCCGCCGTGCTGCTCGCGGTGACCGATCGTGACGCGCCGGGCGTGCTCCTCACGCGCCGCAACGCCAATCTCCGCCGCCATGCCGGGCAGATCGCCTTCCCGGGCGGGCGCATCGATCCCGAGGACAAGGATCCGATCGACGCCGCGCTGCGCGAGGCCGAGGAAGAGATCGCCCTGCCCCGCCGGCTGGTCGACGTGGTCGGCACGGTCGAGCAATATCGCACCGTCACCGGTTATCAGGTGACGCCGGTGATCGGCGTCGTGCCTCCGGACCTGACGCTGGTGCCCTCCGAAGCCGAGGTTGCCGAAGTGTTTGAAGTGCCCCTCGCCTTCCTCCTCGACAACGCCAACCATCAAAGGAAAAGTGCGCTCTACCAGGGGTATGAGCGCCATTATTACGAGATCATGTGGAACGATTATCGAATCTGGGGCGCCACCGCGGCGATGCTGGTCAACCTGTCGCGGCGGATGGCATGGCCGCGCTGACGCTGCCCGAAACCGACTGGCGCGCCCGCCCCGGGCTGGACGCCCTGACCAAGGTCCTGGGTTCGGACGAGAGGCTCACCCGCTTCGTCGGCGGCGCGGTGCGCGATGC
>JAPJRE010000027.1 GCA_030824725.1 Sphingomonas sp. | reverse complement strand
ACACCCATCTCCGCCATCTGGGGGTACGCGACCTGTTCGGCGACAAGCTGTTCAGCGGCCGCGAGCATGTCGCCAACGGCAAGCCAGCACCCGATCTCTATCTCCACGCCGCCGCCGCACTGGGCGTGCCGATCGAGGATTGCGTGATCCTGGAGGATTCGCCGGTTGGTGTGGCGGGTGCGGTCGCCTCGGGCGCGACGGTGATCGGGCTGTGCGCGGGTTCGCACTGCGCGGCGGATCACGGCGAGCGGCTCAGGGCGCTGGGCGTGCACCACATCGCGCAGGATTTCGACGAGGTCGCCCGGCTGCTCGCGTAACCGCCCCTACGAGGCGTTAAAGCGGAGCGTATCCTCCCCCGCCAGGGGGAGTTGGCCCGCGCCAGCGGGTCGGAGGGGGAGGATCCCAGAACGGCAGTCGTCGTGCTGCCTCCCCCTCCGTCGCCTTCGGCGCCACCTCCCCCTGGCGGGGAGGATACGGCAGGCCTTAGAACTCGTGGCCGGTCCGGTCGCGCTTGGTCGCCAGGTACCGGGCATTATGGGGGTTCGCGGGCAGCACGTGGGGCACGCGCTCCAGCACGTCGACGCCGGCGGCGCGCAGCGTTTCCACCTTTTGCGGGTTGTTGGTGAGCAGCCGGATGCGCGGCTGGCCGAGCAGGGCCAGCATCCGCGCCGCCACTCGGAAGTTGCGCGCGTCGATCGCGAAGCCGAGCCGGGTGTTGGCGTCGACCGTATCGAACCCTTGGTCCTGCAGCGCATAGGCGCGCAGCTTGTTGATCAGCCCGATGCCGCGGCCCTCCTGGCGCAAATAGAGCAGGATGCCCCAGCCGCTCTTGGCGATCTCGGCGATCGCCGCCTTGAGCTGCGGGCCGCAATCGCATTTGAGGCTGCCGAGCATGTCGCCGGTAAGGCATTCGCTGTGGAGCCGCACCAGCGGCGGCTCGCCATTGGGCTGGCCGATCAGCAACGCGATATGCTCGCCCGGCATCTCGTCGGTGCGGAAGGCGACGATCTCGGCATCCTCGGCGGCCTCCACCGGCAGCCGCGCGCGGCCGACGATGCGCAGGCGATCGGCATCCTCATGCGCGTCGATATCGGCGAGGGTGATTGCGTCCTCGGCATCGCCTTCGAGCACGAAGAAGGCCGGCAGCAGCCCCGCGATTCGCGCCAGCCGCAGCGCTGCCGTCGCGGCATCGGGCTGCACCACCGGAATCGCGCGGAACGGGCCCTTGAGTGGCGTCGCGAGGTCGAATTGCGGATCGGCGAGCGCCGTCGCCGCGTCGAAGTCGAGCCACGCCACGCGCTCGACCAGCACCGGCGCATCGGGCGTCGCCGCATCGCGCTGGTTGGAGAGCTTGAGCGTCGCCGCGCGGCCCGCCGAGAGCAGCACCGGGGCGGTGCCGGCGGGATCGAACGCCGCCAGCCGCGTGCCATCGCCGGTTTCGATCGCCAGCAGCTTGAGCGTGCCTTCCGCTCCCCGGATGGCGATCGGCCAGCCGCGGCGCAGCGCGTCCACGGCTTCGGCGGCGGCGCGGGCACGCGTCAAAAGTCGAACTCCGTCACGATCGGCACATGGTCCGAGGGCTTGAGCCAGGAGCGGCATGGCTCGCATACCTTGTGTGCCGTCGCCTTTTCCGCAACCTCGGGGCTGGCCCACATATGGTCGAGCCGCCGCCCGCGATCGGAGGCGGCCCAGTCCTTGGCGCGGTAGCTCCACCAGCTGTAGTAGCGCGCCGGCGCCGGGATGAACTTGCGGCCGAGGTCGACCCAGCCATGCGCCGCCTGCAGCCGGCCCAGCGCCTCGACCTCGATCGGCGTGTGGCTGACCACGTCGAGCAGCTGCTTGTGGCTCCACACGTCCGATTCGAGCGGGGCGATGTTGAAGTCGCCGGTGAGGATGGTCGGCACCGACAGCGCCTCGGACCATTCGGTCATCCGCTGGACGAAGTCGAGCTTCTGGCCGAACTTGGGGTTCACCTCGCGGTCGGGCACGTCGCCGCCGGCGGGAACATAGACATTCTCGAGTCGCACGCCATTGGGCAGCCGCACACCGACGTGCCGCGCTTCCTGGTTGGCCTGCCAGTCGAGCCGGTCGTCCTCGATCAGCGGCACGCGGGAGACGACCGCGACGCCGTGGTGCATCCGCTGGCCGTGCTTGATGATGTGGCCATAGCCGAGCGCATGGAACGGCGCCTCGGGAAAATCGCCGTCGATCACCTTGGTCTCCTGGAGACACAATATGTCGGGGGCTTCCTCGCGCAGAAACTGCTCGACGATGGCGATGCGGAAGCGGACGGAGTTGATGTTCCAGGAGGCGATCTTCACGCGCGCCGATGTAGCGATTCTTCGCGCCAGCGCCAGACCACCCCATACCCCAAAAGGAAAGGCCCCCGCTCCGGGGGCAATGGAGCGAGGGCCGACCTAGCGTTCGTCACGCAGGCGGGAGGGGGTAACAGGCCCAGGCAACAGGGGGAAAAATCCCGGGCAAAAACCCCATCCGCCACGCTTCTCTAGAGCACCGAACCTGTCGCTCGGATGAACGATTGCAAGGATTTGTCGTTAATGCGTCCGCCCCTGCGGCCGCGGGTCCGTCCAGCGGAAGCTCGAATCGGCCACGGCGACGTTGAAGCGCTGGTTGCTGAGGCGAATCGTGGTGCGGTTGTTCTGCGCATCGAGCGCGACCCAGCCCTGCAGCCGCAGCCCGGCGGGGGCGGCGGCATCCTTCTGGAACACCATCGTGATCCGGCCATATTCGGGATGCTTGCTATCGTACACTTCCACCGAGACGATGCGGGGATCGGCCGTCGGCTTCACCGTTGCGTAGCTCGCCATGCGACTCGGATCGAGCAGCACGCGCAGTGGCGAGCTGCCGATCGGCCAGCGCTGCACCTGGCGCACCTGGTAATCGATGAAGTAGAAGGCGCGGCCGTCTGCCACGATCAGCTGCGGCACGCCCTTCTGGTACTGGAATCGGATCTTGCCCGGCTGCTTCAGGGTAAGCGTGCCGTTCAGGACCTGGCCGTTGCGATCTTCCTGGCTGAAATCGGCGGTCATGCTGGTGACCGCCTTCAGATGCTGCTCGACCTGATCGAGCCCGGGCGCGGGCGCGGGCGCCGGCGCCGCCGCCACCAGCAGCGGGGCGGCAAGGACCGAAGCCGAACGGAATGCCAAGGCCAAGGGACGTGAAAACACGAGGCTATTCTCCGAAATGCTGGTCGCCCGGGTAGCGGGCAGGGCTTGAACGGGCTGTGAACCCGCACCCCGCCCGATTCGATCCCGTTACGGATCGCCTTAGAGCGGCCGCCCGTCGGTATCCATCAACACCTCGCGGCGGCCGACATGGTCGGGCTTGGACACGAGATTCTCGCGTTCCATCCGCTCGATCAGCCGCGCCGCCGAATTGTAGCCGACGCGCAGCTGGCGCTGTAGCCACGAGGTCGAGGCCTTCTGGCTCTCCGCCACCAGCTGTACCGCGCGGCGATAGGTCTGTTCCTCGGGGCTGTCCTCGCCGTCGGGTGCGCCTTCCAGGGTGAAGCCGCCGTCCTCGGGCTCCTCGGTGACTGCCGAAATGTAATCCGGTGCGCCCTGTGCGCGCCAGAAATCGGTGACCGCCTGGACCTCGTCGTCGCTGACGAAGGGCCCGTGGACGCGGGTGATGCCCTTGCCGCCGGACATGTAGAGCATGTCGCCCTTGCCCAGCAGCTGCTCGGCGCCCTGTTCGCCGAGGATGGTGCGCGAATCGATCTTCGAGGTGACGTGGAAGCTGATTCGCGTCGGCAAATTGGCCTTGATCACGCCGGTGATGACGTCGACCGAGGGGCGCTGCGTCGCCATGATCAGGTGGATGCCCGCGGCGCGTGCCTTCTGGGCGAGCCGCTGGATCAGGAATTCGACTTCCTTGCCCGCGGTCATCATCAGGTCGGCGAGCTCGTCGACGATGACGACGATCAGCGGCAGCACCTGCAGGTCGAGCGTCTCTTCCTCGTAGATCGGCTTGCCGGTCTCCGGGTCGTAGCCGACCTGCACCTTGCGGCCGAGCGTCTGGCCCTTGGCCTTGGCGGTGCGCACCTTGTCGTTGTAGCTCGCCAGGCTGCGGACGTTGACCGAGGCCATCATCCGGTAGCGATCCTCCATCTGCTCCACCGCCCATTTCAGCGCGCGCACCGCCTTGGGCGGGTCGGTCACCACGTCGGCGAGGAGGTGGGGGATGTCCTTGTACATGCTGAGTTCCAGCATCTTCGGATCGATCATGATCAGCCGGCACTGCTCGGGCGTGAGCCGGTAGAGCAGCGACAGGATCATGCAGTTGAGCCCCACCGACTTGCCCGAGCCGGTGGTGCCGGCGACGAGCAGGTGCGGCATCGGCGCCAGATCGGCGATCACCGGCTCGCCGGCGATGTTCTTGCCGAGCACCACCGGCAGGGTGGCGCCCTGTTCCTCGAACTGCTGGCTGCCGATCAGCTCATGCAGGCTCACGCTCTCACGCGTCGCATTGGGCAGCTCGATACCCATCACGGTGCGGCCGGGGATGGTGGCGACGCGGGCGGAGATCGCGCTCATGTTGCGGGCGATATCGTCGGCGAGCTGGATGACGCGGCTGGCCTTGATGCCGCTTGCCGGCTCCAGCTCGTACATGGTGACGACCGGCCCCGGGCGGACCTCGACGATCTCGCCCTTCACGTGAAAGTCCTCGAGCACGCTTTCGAGCAGCCGGGCGTTGCGCTCCAGCGCCGCCTTGTCGACCGTAGAGGTGCGATTGGCGGGTGGCGGGGTCAGCAGGTCGAGCGGGGGCAGCTGGTAGCTGTCCTTGAAGTCGAGCGCGGCCTGCACCGGCGGCTTGGCGCGGGCAGGGGCGGTGGAGACGGTGCGATCGGCGATCACCGGGCCGGGGCGGTTGTCCGGCACCACGACGCGGCGCGGCTCGGCGGCGCGGGGCGGGTCGCGGTCGAAGGGTAGGTCGTCGTCTTCGCCTGGGTCTTCGTCGAACGCCGCCACGGTTTGCGGCCGAGCGCGGAAGCCAGTTCCCTCGGCGGCGGTGACGATCTGCGCCTCGCCGGTGCTGCAGGTGAAGCGCGGCAGGCGGAACAGGCGGGTGGGGGAGGTGAACTCCAGCCGCATCCACCACAGCCACAGCCCGCCCAGCACCAGCAGCAGCCCGATGCCGCGGCCGACCCAGAAGGACACGGCGGGGTCTCCCGCGAGCCCGATCAGCCAGTCGACACCGCCGGCGATCGCGAGGCCGATCAGCCCGCCCATGCCGGCGGGCAGCCGCCAGTCGAGCGGCAGCGACCAGTCGAAATGGAGCAGCCCCAGCCCGATCGCGGCGAGCGCGGCGGCGAGAGCGGCGCTGCCGATCATCCGGCGCGGCCGCTCGATCGGGCGGTCGATCATCATCCGGTGGGCGGCGAGCAGCCCGACCGGCGCCAGCAGCAGCACCGGCAGGCCGACCAGCGTGTAGAGGATGTCGGCGATCCAGGCGCCGACCGGACCGAGCCAGTTGCGCGCTGGTCCGCCCGCGGCGGTATTCAGCGCCGGATCGGAGGCGTGATAGCTGATCAGCGCGAGCACGAGCGCGACGGTTGCCACGAACAGCGCCGTGCCCGCCAGGACGAACCCGCCGCGGCGGACGCCTGCCTTCATAGTGTCGCGCCAGTGCGGCGCTTCTGCGCGGGACGCCATCGCCCAGCCTCCGGATCTGTAAGGAAAAACGTCGTGGAATCATCGCGCCTGCGGACTCCGGCGTCAAGGCGCGGGGGTTTACGGCATGCTTGTCGTCGCATCCGGCAAGGATCGCGTCGAACATTTTGCAGCGCAGCAAGTTCTTCCCTGCTATGTCGAACGCAAACCGCGTATCGGGAATCGATGCGCCTGTGGAACGTATCGGCGGTCGCCGCTTTTGGTGGAGACCGCGTGGGGAATATCTGCAGCTGGGCCGAGCTTGGTCGGCCGCAGCCGGCAGGCGGCAACGACGTTGGGGGATTCAATAGTGGACACACGTTGGGCGATATTCGGTACGGGCGGCATCTCGGCGAAGTTCGTCTCCGGACTTGGCCACGCCAAGGGGGCCAAACCGCAGCTGGTCGTCTCGCGCAGCGCCGAATCGGGTCGGCGCTTCGCCCAGGCCTTCGGCATCCCGGACGTGATCGAGGGCTATGACAGCGTCACCGCGGCGTCGCCCTTCGATGTCGCCTATATTGCCACGCCGCCCTCCGAACATGCGCGCCATGCGATCGCCTGTATCGAGGCGGGCAAGGCGGTGCTGATCGAGAAGCCGTTCGCCGCCTCGGTGGCGGAAGCCCGCCGGATCGCCGATGCCGCCCGCGCGCACGGCGTGTTCTGCATGGAAGCGATGTGGACCCGCTTCAATCCCGCCGCGCGACGCCTGCGCGACCTGATCCGCGACGGCGCGGTGGGCGAGGTGCGGCAGGCGCATGGCGAATTCTGCTTCACCAATGAGCCCGATGCGGCAAACACCAGCTTCGATCCGCAGCGCGGTGGCGGGGCGCTCGCCCAGCTGGGCGTCTATCCGATCTCGCTGCTCCACTGGCTGTTCGGCGCGCCCGAGGGCGTGGAGGCGTTCGGCCGGATCGGCGACACTGGCGTCGAGGAAGACGCGGCGATCGGCCTGCGCTTCGCCGGCGGGGCGGTGGCGACGGTCAACACCAGCCTGCGCGCGCTCGGCGACAATGGCCTGCGGATCGGCGGGACGCATGGCAGCATCGCGTTCGAGGGCCCGATCTTCCGCCCCTATGGCGTGCGGCTCCAGCGGATGACACCGCGGCGAAAGGGGAGCGACACCGGGCTCGGCCGCAAGGCGTTGCTCCGCGAGCAGGGATTGCCGCAGAAACTGTCGCAGTGGCACGGCCTGCTGATGCGCTCCGGCAAGGTCGACCGGCAGCTGTTCGCCGGCAACGGCTATCACTACCAGGTCGAGGAAGTCGGCCGCTGCCTCGCCGCGGGGCTCCAGGAGAGTCCGGAGATGACCTTGAACGACAGCATCGCGGTGATGGAAACCATGGATACAGTGCGCGAACGGATCGGGGGACAGGGCAAATGAAGATGCAGGGTGAAAGCACGGGCAAGACGGGCGTGGCCATCATCGGCTGCGGCTATGTGTTCGACCATTACATGACCACCGCCTGGGCGCACCCCGAGATCGACGTGCGCGGCGTGTACGACATCGATCTGGCCCGCTCGGCCAAGGTCTCGGACTATTACGGCTTCTCGGTCTATCCCGATCTCCAGGCGATCCTCGACGATCCCGAAGTGACCCTGGTGCTCAACCTCACCAGCATCGAGGCCCATTTCGAGCTGACCCGGGCGCTGCTCGAAGGCGGCAAGAACGTCTATTCGGAAAAGCCGCTCACCACTGATCTGGAAGAAGCGCGCACGCTGTTCCGCATCGCCGAAGAGCGCGGGCTGGTGCTGTCGAGCGCGCCGTGCAACTTCCTCAGCGACAGCGTCCAGACGATGTGGAAGGCAGTGCGCGACGGTGCGATCGGCAAGCCGCTGCTGATCTATGCCGAGTTCGACGACAACCCCATCTACCTGATGAAGCCCGAGACCTGGCGCAGCCGCACCGGCGCGCCCTGGCCCTATATCCACGAATATGAGATGGGCTGCACCTTCGAGCATGTCGGCTACCATCTGGTGTGGATGCTGGCGATGTTCGGCCCGGTGCGCTCGGTCACCGCTTTCTCCAAGGTGGTGGTGCCGCACAAGACCGACCAGCCGATGCACCCGGCGGACACACCCGATTTTTCGGTGGCGACGCTCGACTTCGTCAGCGGCGTCACCGCGCGCGTCACCTGCAGCATCGCGGCGCCGGCCGACCACCGCATGCGCGTGATCGGCGACGAGGGCGAGCTGAGCACCGACACCTATCGGCATTACCAGTCGCCGGTGTTCCTCGAGCGCTTCTCGCAGCTCAGCCTCAACGCCCGCAAGGCGCGCAGCCTTCGCCTCCAGCCGCTGTTCGGCCGCGGCTTCGGCGTGGGCGGACGGGTGCTGCCCTTCGTGCGCCACTGGAAATCTTTCGCGACGATGCGCGCCAACGCCGCGGGCAAGACCTCATTCTTCAAGAAGCTGGTCGCCGGCGCCAAGCGCCGCGAGGTTGGCGCGCAGGATAAGATGCTCGGCGTCGCCGAGACCGCGCGCGCGCTGCGGATGGGCGAGCCGTGCCCGATCCCGCCCGACTTCATCCTCCATGTGACCGAGCTGACGCTGGCGATCCAGGGCGCGGGCACGATGGGCGGTGCCGTCGCGCTGACCACGAGCTTCGTGCCCTTCGAGCCGATGGCTTCGACCAAGGCCGATCCGCGCAACTATCGCGACAGCTATTCGCCCGGCTTCCTCGCCAAGCGGATGGACGGGATGATCGAGCGGCTGCACCAGCATTGATGTCGGCCAGGTGCAGGGGTTTGCCGCCCCTGCACCTGTTGACGGCTGGCAGGCGCGTGCGAACCTGCTAGGGCAGGCCCATGGACCAGGCGGACATTCTCATCCTCGGCGGCGGGCTGGTCGGCAGCGCGCTGGCGGTTGCGCTCGACGCGCATGGCATCAGCTCGATCGTGATCGATCCGGCCGACCCCGAAACCATCCTCGCCGCGACCTTCGACGGCCGCGCCTCGGCGATCGCCAGTGCGCCGATGCGGATGTTCGAGGCGATCGGCGTTGCCGGACGGCTGGCGGGGAAGGGGTGCCCGATCGAAGGCATCCGCGTCTCCGACGGGCTGGAGCCGGGCAAGCTCGATTTCGCGCCGGACGCCGATGACGGGGCGCTCGGCCACATGTTCGAAAACCGCGTGCTGCGGACGGCGCTGTTCGAGGCGGCCCAGGCGGCGCCGCTGGCGGACGTGCGGATGCAGACCTGCGCGGTCTCAGTCGAGCGCGGCCCCCACGGGGTGGTGGCGACGCTCGATTCGGGCGCGACGGTGCGCGCGCAGCTGCTGATCGCGGCGGAGGGGCGCAACTCGCCCACCCGCGATTCGGCGGGCTTCAAGGTCGCGCGCTGGACCTATGACCATGCCGCGATGATCGCGACGCTGGGCCACGAGCGCAGCCACGAAAACATCGCCTACGAGATTTTCTACCCGCAGGGCCCGTTCGCGATCCTGCCGCTGCTCGACGACGCAAACGGCCATCGCTCGGCGGTGGTGTGGACGGTCCACGCCCGCGACGCGGCGGCGATGCACAAGATTTCCGACCGCGCCTATCTGGCCGAGGCCGAGAAGAAGATGGGCGGGTTCCTCGGCAAGCTGGGGCCGCTGTCGTCGCGCTCTTCCTACCCGCTCGGCTTCCACCACGCCGCCTGGATCACCGCCGAGCGGCTGGCGCTGGTCGGCGACGCGGCGCACGGCATCCATCCGATCGCGGGGCAGGGCGTCAATGTCGGCTTCCGCGACGTGGCGACCTTGGTCGAGGTGCTGGTCGACGGCAAAAGGCTGGGGCTCGACATGGGCGATCCAGAGCTGCTCGCGCGCTACCAGCGCTGGCGCGGGCTCGACACCTTCATGGTGGCGCTGGCGACCGACGGGCTCACCCGGCTGTTCGGCATCCCCGGCGCGCTGCCCAATGCCGTGCGGCGCTTCGGCCTGTCGGCGGTGGACCGGATCCCGCCGCTCAAGTCCTGGTTCATGGGCGAGGCGCGCGGCGAGAGCGGCGACGTGCCCAAGCTGCTCCAGGGGATTACGGCGTAGGGCCACCCGCCGCGTCGACGATGGCACGGGCGGCGGCGAGGTCCTCGTCGTCGACCATCACCCGCACCGGGATCAGCAGATAGCTGCCGTCGGCGATGCTGGCGGCCGCGTCGAACACGAAGCTGGGGATGTCCTCATCCTCCAGCCGCCCCTGGACGATGAAGGCTTCCTGCCGGTTGAACCGGCCGAGTTCGACGAGTGCCATGCCGGCCTCCGATGATTGACGCGCATGGGGCATGCGCATAGCTTATCCGCATGAAGCACGATCCGATCGCGTCCGGCAAGCGCAAGGCGGTGAACCTGTCGCTCGACACGGGCGTGGTGGCTGCGGGGCGTGAAGTGGGCCTGAATCTCTCCCAGGTCTGCGAAGCCGCAATCCGCGCCGCCGCCAAGGCAGAGCGCGACCGGCGTTGGCAGGAAGAGAATCGCGAATGGGCCGAAGCCCATAACCGCTGGGTCGAAGAGAATGGATTGCCACTCGAGCGCTATCGTCTGTTCTGATGGCGCAATTCGACGTGCATCGACTGGCGGGCGGTGGTCTGGTGATCGACTGCCAGGCCGATGGTCTCGCAACGATCGGTACGCGCTTCGTCATTCCGCTCGCGAAGCCTGGCGAAAGCGCCCCGACGACGCCGCGACTGCATCCGCAATTCGACGTGAACGGTGAGACGTGGGTGCTGATGACGGAATTCGCCGCCGCGATTCGCACCGCCGAGTTGCGCGAGCGGGTCGGATCGCTGGCCGAGGAGCGTTTCCGCATCCTCGGCGCGATCGACGTGCTTACCGGTAGCGGCTGATCACGCCGCCGTCCCGCCCACCGTCAGTCCTTCCACCAGCAGCGTCGGCTGACCGACACCGGCGGGGACCGACTGGCCCCCCTTGCCGCACATGCCAATGCCCTCGTCGAGCGCGAAGTCGTTGCCGATGCCGGTCACGCGGTGGAGCACGGTCGGCCCGTCGCCGATCAGCGTCGCGCCCTTGATCGGGGCGCCGAGCTTGCCGTTCTCGATGAGGTACGCCTCGGTGCACGAAAATACGAACTTGCCCGAGACGATGTCGACCTGCCCGCCGCCGAAGCTCTTGGCGTAGATGCCCTTCTTCACGCGCGCGAGCAGCTCGGCGGGATCGTCCTTGCCGCCCTTCATGAAGGTGTTGGTCATCCGCGGCATCGGCGCGTGCTGGAACGACTCACGACGCCCGTTGCCGGTCGGCTCGACGCCCATCAGCCGGGCGTTGAGGCGGTCCTGCATATAGCCCTTGAGGATGCCGTCCTCGATCAGCACCGTCTCGCGCGTCGGCGTGCCTTCGTCGTCGATCGAGAGCGAGCCGCGGCGATCATGGATCGAGCCGTCGTCGACCACGGTCACGCCCGGTGCCGCGACACGTTCGCCGATGCGGCCGGAAAAGGCGCTGGTGCCCTTGCGGTTGAAGTCGCCCTCCAGGCCATGGCCCACCGCCTCGTGGAGCAGCACGCCGGGCCAGCCGGGGCCGCACAGCACGGTCATGTCGCCCGCCGGGGCCGCGACCGCATCGAGATTGACCACCGCCTGCGCCAGCGCCTCGTCGATCGCACGGTTCCAGGTCTCGGGCTGGAAGAGGCGATCATAGACCACCCGCCCGCCGGTGCCGAAGCTGCCCGTCTCGCGGCGGCCGTTCTGCTCGACCACCACCGAGACGTTGAGCCGCACCAGCGGCCGCACATCGGTGGCGACGAAGCCGTCGGCGCGCACCACTTCCACGATGCTCCACTGGCCGGTGAGGCTGACCGACACCTGCTTCACCCGCGGATCGCGCGCGCGGGCGGCGGCGTCGATCGTCTGGCACAAATTCACCTTGTCGGCGAAGGGCACCAGGTCGAGCGGATCGGCATCGGTGTAGAGGTGGCGGTTGTTGCCCTGCGGCGGCGGCGCCTTGCCCTGCTTGGCCGGATCGATCAGCGCCATCGTCTCGGCGGCGCGGCGGATCGCGGCGGCGCTGATCTCGTTGGCATGGGCGAAGGCCGTCGTCTCGCCCGAGACCGCGCGCAGGCCAAAGCCCGACTGCGTGTCATAGGCGGCGGTCTTCAGCCGGCCGTCGTCGAAGCCGAACGCCTCGGACTTGCGATACTGCAGATAGAGCTCGCCATCCTCGGCCTGGCCCAGCGCATCGGCGGTCAGGCGAATAGCGGCATCGGGATCGAGCCCGTCGCGATAGAGGAAAGCGCGGGGATCGGTGGGAATGCTCATCCTACCGATATAGGAGGCGCGTGCGCAGAGTCACGCGCTCCCGCGACGATCAGATGCTGGCGCCTGCCGGATGGTCGGGCAGCTGGCTCTGGTCGGCGCCGTCGGCAGGGCCGCCGATCAGCACGAAGCGGCGATCGCAATAGCCGCAATCGACATAGCCGGACTCGTCGATCTGCAGATAGACGCGCGGATGGCCGAGCGCGGCGGGCAGGCCGGGGCCGGTGCCGTCGCAGGCAACGCGGGCGTGGGCGGTACGGATGACTTCGGGCGGGGCGATCATGTCCCGCGCCTTAGCAAAGCGCGCGGGGGCTCGCAATCGGATGCGCAGGGTCTTAAAGCTGCCGGCCATGACCCAGGCTGCGATCGCGATCGACACTCTCTGCAAGACCTATTCCGGCGGCAAGCGCGCGCTGGACGGGGTGAGCTTCGAGGTGCCGCGCGGGCAGATCTTCGGGCTGCTCGGCCCCAACGGCGCGGGCAAGTCGACGCTGATCAACATCCTGGCGGGGCTGGTCAACAAGACCGACGGCAGGGTGTCGATCTGGGGCTTCGACATCGATGCGCACCCCCGCAACGCCAAGGCGAGCATCGGCATCGTCAACCAGGAGATCCTGTTCGATCCCTTCTTCACGCCCAAGGAGACGCTGGAGATCCAGGCGGGGCTGTACGGCGTGACCAAGGACAGGTTCGATGCGATGGCGCTGCTCCGCGCGGTGCATCTGGAAGACAAGGCCAACGCCTATTCGCGGACGCTTTCGGGCGGCATGAAGCGGCGGCTGATGGTCGCGAAGGCGATGGTCCATTCGCCGCCGATCATCGTGCTCGACGAACCGACCGCCGGGGTGGATGTGGAGCTGCGCCAGCAGCTCTGGGCCTATGTGAAGCAGCTCAACCAGCGCGGCGTGACCGTGGTGCTGACGACGCACTATCTCGAAGAGGCCGAGGAGCTGTGCGACCGCATCGCGATCATCAACCACGGCCAGCTGATCGCCAACAAGCCCACGCGCGAGCTGGTCGGCATGGCGCAGGAAAAGGTGGTCGAGGTGACGGTGGACCGCGACATCGCGGCGGCACCCGACAATGCCTGCTTCCAGAAGGTGGAGCTGAAGGGCGAGCGGGTGCTGGTGATCACCTACCGCAAGGATCAGGCGAACGCCGGCGAAGTGCTGGGCGCGGTGCAGGCGGCGGGGCTGGGGATCGTCGACGTGTCGACGCGCGAGGCGGACCTGGAGGATGTGTTCCTGAACCTGACGCGGGCGGCGTGAGTACCATACACAAAGGAAACGTTGTGCGTGCCCTGGCAGCCAAAGTCGCTGCTGTTCTATGCGGAGCTACGTTGTTTTGGCAGGTCGTCTGCAAGATGTCGGGCACCTTGGAACCTTGGGATAGCCCGGCTTACTGGAATCTTTGGTATCCGCTGTCATTGTTGTTGGCCGCCATCGTGGGATCCTTCTTCCGACATCGTGCTTGGGGCGCGGGGATTTTCGTCATCTTTGCCCAGCTGCCGGTGATGTGGTTCAACAAAGGTACGGGACCCCTGTTTGCAATCGGCTTGCTGCTGCTGTCCTTTCTCGCAGTTCCCGCCGGCTTGGCCTCGCTGCTGGGTTCCCGTGCCGCAACTCGCTTCCGCTGAGTCGGAGGTTGGATCGTTCAACGCCGCCGATGTTGCGCAAAGAACGCCAACATCGCTTCATTATCCGCCGCCCAGACATGACCGGCGCCGTGCTTCACTCGGCCGGCCACCTCCGCGCCGCCCGCGCAGCGGCTGAAGCGCTCCTCCTTCACGTCGGCTGACACCTCGCGTTCCACCGGCCCAACCCGGCACCCGTTCAGGTCCGCCCAGCGGGCCAGCGCGGTGTGCATCGTGTACTGCCAATAGCCCGCGCCGCCGCCCTGGATCGGGTTGGTGGTATCCGCGTCGCCGGCGAAGGCCAGCACCGGCATCGGTCGCGCGGGCGTGCAGGTCGCTGGATCGGGGACGCGGGGCAGGTCCTTCAACGGATTGCCCGCGCGCAGGCCCACCACCGGGGCGATCGCGGCGAAGCGGTCCGCCGCGACGCAGCCGAGCCACGAGGTCATCCGCCCGCCGCCCGAAAATCCGGTGGCGTAGACGCGCGCGCGATCCACACAGCCCTTGGCCGCCAACTGGTCGATCGCGGTTTTCACGAAGGCGACATCGTCGGCATCGTCGGGGCCGGGGATCTTGCCGGTCACCGTCGGCACGCCGGGGATGTTCCAGACGAAGCCACTTTCCGCCGGGATGCCGCCATCGGGCGCGGCGAGGAGGAAGCCGTGGCGGTCCGCGGTCGCCTCCAGCTTCGACTGGGCGAGGATGTCGCGGCCCTTGCCGGTGCTGCCGTGGAGCACGAACACCAAAGGCAGCCGCGCGGCGCTGCGACCGGCAGGCACATGCACCAGCATCGTTCGCCCGGTGCCTTCGATCGCCACCGGCACCGTCGTCCCCGCTGAGCCAAGCCGACACGTCGCCGCCTGCGCCGAGCCGCTGCCGAACAGCGCCGCCACTCCGATCCACCAGCCTAACCGCATCCGTTTCTCCTCTTCGCTAACCCCTTATGCCCAAGGCTAGGGATTGCGGAACCCGCCCCATGCGGGCTTAAAGCGCCGCAAAGGAGTGCCTCTTTGTCCGACACCACCCACGAAAGCGATGTCCTGGTCCTCGGTTCCGGCGCGGCGGGGCTCACCACCGCGCTCCATCTGGCGGACCGGTTCAAGGTGACGGTGCTGGCCAAGGGCGGCTTTGCCGAGGGCTCGACCGCCTGGGCGCAGGGCGGCATCGCCGCGGTGCTGGAAGACGGCGACACCTTCGAAAGCCATATCGAGGACACGATGGTCGCCGGCGCCGGCCTCAACGACCGCGCGACGGTGGAGATGGTGGTGGAGAATGCCCCCGCCGCGATCGAGCGGCTGGTCCAGCTCGGCGTGCCGTTCAACACCGAGGGCAATGCGCTGCACCTCACCCGCGAGGGCGGCCACAGCCATCGCCGCATCGCGCATGTCGACGACGCGACCGGCCTCGCCGTGCAGACCGCTTTGCTCCGTGCCGCGCAGGCGCATCCGAACATCACGCTCGTGCCCGACATGGTGGTGATCGACCTCGCCACCAGCCGGCACGAACTCCGCTATTCGGGCGCGGGCAATGTCTGGGGCGTCTATGCCTTCAACCGCGCGACCAACCGCGTCGAGCTGTTCACCGCCCGCGCGACCGTGCTGGCGACGGGCGGGGCGGGGCGGACCTATCTCTTCTCCACTGCTCCGCGCGGCGCGACCGGGGACGGCATTGCGATGGCGTGGCGCGCGGGCTGCCGTATCTCGAACATGGAGATGATGCAGTTCCACCCGACCTGCCTCTACAATCTCGACGTCAAGAACTTCCTGATCACCGAGGCGGTGCGCGGCGAGGGCGGCCATCTGCTGCTGCCCCCCGATGCCGGCGAGGAAGCGGGGCACCGCTTCATGCCCGATTTCGACGCGCGGCTGGAGCTGGCGCCGCGCGACATCGTGGCGCGGGCGATCGACCATGAGATCAAGCGGCTCGGCCTCGACTATGTCCATCTCGACATCAGCCATATGGGCGCCGAGTTCGTCCAGCACCATTTCCCGACCATCTACCACCGGCTGCTCGACCTCGACATCGACATGACGAAGGAGCCAATCCCGGTCGTCCCCGCCCAGCATTATACCTGCGGCGGGGTGGTGATCGATCGCGACGGGCGCACCGACCTGCCGGGCCTCTATGCCGCGGGCGAGGTCAGCCAGTCGGGGCTGCACGGCGCCAATCGCCTGGCGTCCAACTCGCTGCTCGAATGCTTCGTGTTCGGCGAGGCGGTGGCGAATCATATCAGCGCGCACTGGGGCGAGCTCGCGCCGCCGCCGGCGATCCGGCCCTGGGACGAGAGCCGCGTGACCGACTCCGACGAGGAAGTCGTCATCAAGCAGAACTGGACCGAGATCCGCCGGTTCATGTGGAACTATGTCGGCATCGTCCGCACCACCAAGCGGCTGGAGCGCGCGGCGCACCGCATCAAGCTGCTGCGCGAGGAAGTCGCCGACTATTACGGCCATTTCCGCGTCACCCCCGACCTGATCGAGCTGCGCAACCTGCTGGAGAGCGCCGACCTGATCGTCCGCTCGGCGCTGCATCGCAAGGAAAGCCGGGGCCTGCACTACACGCTCGACTATCCGGAGACGCTGGGGCAAGCGGTCGATACGGTGCTGGTGCCTTGATCGGCTCGCGCGCCTGCCCACATCTCGTCGCTTCAGAGACTCGCTTCGTCGCATTGCGGGAATCCCGTGCTTTGCCGCCCTTAGGGGCCGTCACATGATGCGAGGGGGCAAGAGGTTGGTTGCGGTGCGTAAGATCCGGTTTTCGAACGTCGAGCGTGCGCTGACCGTTGCGGGGCTTGGACCCGCGATGCTGCTGGGCTGCGCCGTCCACGAACACCCCGAACTCGCCGCCTATCTGCCTGCGCCCAATTACGGCGTGCTGATGCCGATCCCGCGTGCCCAGGCCGCGCCCCGCCCCGAAGTGCCGCCGCCCGCGGGCCTGGTGAATCGTCTTTCGGACATCGCGCATGATTTCGACGGCGTCGTCGGCATCGCCGTCACCAGCGTCGATCGCAACTGGACCGCCTCGCAGGGCGGCGCGCGCAAGCTGCCGCAGCAGAGCGTTTCCAAGCTGTGGGTGGCGATGACCGTGCTCGATCAGGTCGACCAGGGCCGCATCCGGCTGAACGACCCGCTCGTCATCACCCGCGCCGATTTCACCCTGTTCCACCAGCCCGTCGCGTCGCTGGTGAAGGGCGACCAGGGCTATCAGAGCACCGTCGGCGAGATCCTGCGCCGCGCGCTGACGATGAGCGACAATACCTGCAACGACAAGCTGCTGCGTCTTGTCGGCGGGCCGCCGGCGGTGCGCTCGTTCATCGCCCGCAACGCGCTCGGCTCGATCCGCTTCGGGCCGGGCGAGAAATTGCTCCAGCTCGGCACCTCGGGCCTGCCCGCCTGGAAGCCCGAATATTCGATGGGCAACAGCTTCGCCGTCGCCCGCGCGCAGCTGCCCCGCGCGACGCGCGTCGCCGCCTTCCAGCGCTATGTCGCCGATCCGCCCGACGGCGCGGCGCCGCTCGCCATCGCGGGCGCGCTCGCGCGGCTGAAGCGCGGCGAGCTGCTTTCGCCCGTCTCCACGCAGTGGCTGATCGCGACCATGCAGGCCTCGCACACCGGCAAGTATCGCCTGCGCGGCGCGCTGCCGCCGGGCTGGCAGCTCGCGCACAAGACCGGCACCGGGCAGGACCTGTTCGGGCGCACCGCGGGCTATAACGACGTCGCGCTGCTTACCGCGCCCGACGGTCGTTCCTATGCGCTGGCGGTGATGATCGGCGACACGCCGCGGCCGATCAACGAGCGCCAGCTGCTGATGCAGGGCGTGGTGCGCGCGGTCGTCGCCGAGCATCAGCTGGGCGCCTGAAACAGGGCCTAAAACCGGGGCCTAAAACAGGGGCCTCGGCGGGATGACGGCGGCGCACCGCGCTGCTATCTCCCGCTCATGCCCCATCTCTATCTCGTCGACGGCTCCAGCTACATCTTCCGCGCCTATCACCGGCTGCCGCCGCTGACCAACAAGCATGGCGAGCCGGTGGGGGCGGTGTATGGCTACACCAGCATGCTGTGGAAGCTCGCCGACGAGCTCCACAAGGCCGATGGGCCCACCCATATGGCGGTGATTCTCGACAAGTCCGAGCATACCTTCCGCAACGAGCTCTACGACCAGTACAAGGCGCACCGCCCGCCGGCGCCGGAAGATCTGGTCCCGCAGTTTCCAATGATCCGCGACGCGACGCGCGCCTTCAGCCTGCCCTGCATCGAGGAGCTGGGCTGGGAGGCCGACGACCTGATCGCCAGCTACACCAAGGCGGCGCTGGCGCAGGGCTGGCAGGTGACGATCGTCAGCTCCGACAAGGACCTGATGCAGCTGATGACGGACCCTTCCGTCGACATGCTCGACACGATGAACAATCGGCGGATGGGGCCCGACGACACGCGCGAAAAGTTCGGCGTCGGCCCGGAGAAGCTCGGCGAAGTGCTCGCGCTGATGGGCGACAGCGTCGACAACGTCCCCGGCGTGCCGGGCGTCGGCCCCAAGACCGCCGCCAAGCTGATCCTCGAACATGGCGATCTCGAATCGGTGCTCGCCGCAGCACCGGGCATGAAGAAGGGCAAGCTGCGCGACAATCTGATCGAGCATGCCGATCTCGCCCGGCTGAGCCACAAGCTGGTGACGCTCGCCTGCGACGTGCCGCTGCCCGAGCCGCTGGAGGCGCTGGAGCTGCAGGGCATCCCCGATGCACCGCTCCGCGCGTTCCTCGAGCATCACGGCTTCAAGACCTTGCTCTCGCGCCTGTCCTCGGTCGCCGATGCGCCGGTGGAGGTGCACGCGGCGCCGGGCGTAGAGGAAGACCCGCCCTGCAACCATGACGGCTACGAGACCGTGACCGACATGGACGCGCTCGATCGCTGGATCACCGTCTCGCGGCACCAGGGCTGGGTGGCGATCGATACCGAGACGAGCGGGCTGGATGCGACCCAGGCCGATCTGGTCGGCGTCAGCATGGCGCTGGCGCCCAACCTCGCCTGCTATATCCCGCTCGGCCATGGCGGGACGGACATGTTCGCCGAGAAGCCGGTGCAGCTCGACCGCGACGAGGCGCTCTCCCGGCTGAAGCTGCTGCTGGAGGACCCCGCCGTTCTCAAGATCGGCCATAACCTGAAGTACGACATGATCGTGCTCGGCCGCGCCGGCATCCGCGTCGCGCCCTATGACGACACGATCGTGATGAGCTTCGATCTCGATGCCGGCCTGCACGGCCACGGCATGGACGAGCTCGCCGCCACCCATCTCGCGCACAGCTGCATCGCCTATAAGGACGTGGTCGGCACGGGGAAGAGCCAGCTGAGCTTCGGCCAGGTCGATCTCAAGGCCGCGACCCGCTACGCCGCCGAGGATGCCGACGTCACGCTGCGGCTGTGGCGCCGATTGAAGCCCCGGCTCGCCTATGAGAGCGTGACGCGCGTGTACGAGAGAGTGGATCGGCCGCTGGTAAGCGTTCTCGCCGAGATGGAGAGCACCGGCATCAAGGTCGATGCCGGGGTGCTGTCGAAGCTGTCGTCCGACTTCGCGCAGCAGATCGCGACGCTGGAGGAAGAGATCCACG
>JAPJRE010000413.1 GCA_030824725.1 Sphingomonas sp. | reverse complement strand
AAGCTGAACTCCGCTGCCGTTCGCCGCTCGACGCCGAGCGACAGCGCGCCCATGATCGTCGCGCCCGAGCGGCTGATGCCCGGCACCATCGCCAGACACTGGACGAAGCCGATGCCGATCACGCGCACCACCGGGATCTCGGCGATGCCGTGGATCGTCGCCGACTTGACCAGTCGCTCGATGACGAGGATCGCGACGCCGCCGACGATCAGCGCCCAGGCGACCACCTTGGGGGCGCCGAGCAGCGCCTCGATATGCTTGTGGAGCGCGAGGCCGATCAGCGCGGCGGGGATGAAGGCGATCAGCAGGTTGCGCACAAAGCGGATCGACACCGGGTTGAGCTTGAGTAGCCCGTCCAGCACCGCCCAGAAGGTGCGCCAGTAGAGCACCACCACCGCCAGGATCGCGCCCAGCTGGATGACGACGTTGAACATCGCCCAGCGCGCCGAATCATAGCCCATCAGCTCGCTGGCGAGGATCAGGTGCCCGGTCGAGGAGACCGGCAGGAACTCGGTAACACCTTCGACGATGCCGAGCAGGATCGCCACCAGCAGCGTGGTCATGGAAAGGCTCCTTCAGGGGTCGCGCCGGACGACCCCTGCAAGGCGCCGCCCGGCAGGGGAAACGGGATCAGGCGGTCGCGCGGAAGCGGCTGAAGCGGCCCGCCTGGCGGAAGCGCACCAGCCAGCTCGGCGCCACCGTCGCCATCGGTGTCGGCGTGACGCCCAGCGCGGCGAGGCCCTCGGCACCCGCGGGCACGACATTGTCGGCCTGGAGCATCGCGAACTGGTCGCGGGTGATCGGCGTGCCGGGCAGCGAAGCGATCAGGCTGGCGAGCGAATCCGGCAGCTCGACGAAATGCGGCTTGCGGCCGATCGCGCCGGCGATCCAGTGCATCAGCGCCGACATGCTCAGCACGTCCGGGCCGCCCAGCGTGTAGGTCTTGCCGCCATGCGCCGCCGGATCGGCCAGCGCCGCCGCCACCGCCTGCGCGACGTCGGCGACGAATACCGGCTGGAACCGGGTCTCCCCGCGCACGATCGGCACGATGTTCAGCGGCGCACCGGCGATCATGCCGGCGAAGCGGTTCACGAACGCATCCTCCCGACCGAACACGATCGAGGGCCGCAGGATCGTCGCGCCCGGGAAGGCGGCGAGCACCGCCTGCTCGCCGGCCGCCTTGCTGCGGCCATAGGCCGAGGGCGAACCGGCATCGGCACCGAGCGCCGAGATGTGCACCAGCGCGCCGACACCGGCAGCCTTCGCCGCCTCAGCGACGTTGCGCGCGCCCTGGACATGGACCTTGTCGAAGTCGCCGGACAGGATGCCGACGAAGTTCACCACCGCGTCGCTGCCCTGCAGCGCGCGGGCGAGCGTCTCGGGCTTGGTGATGTCGCCGACGACGAGCTGGGTCTGGCCCAGATTGCCCTGGGTCTTGAGGAACCAGGCGTCGCGGGGCTTGCGCTCGACGACGCGGACGCGCGCGCCGGCGGCGAGCAGCTCCTGCGCCACGTAGCGGCCGAGGAAGCCCCCACCGCCGATCAGGGTTACCAGCCTGTCCTTCATTTTCCGCCTCACTGCCTGCGCGAACCTTGCGGCCCCAATGCCGTGGGAAGGGCTAAACGGCAAGCGCGACGCGAAGTCCAACATTTTTCGAAAAAAGGTCGTTGACAGCCCCGCCGATCCTCCCCTAGAGGCGCCGGCCTACCCCGTGCCCAGATGGCGGAATTGGTAGACGCACCAGCTTCAGGTGCTGGCGATCGCAAGGTCGTGGAGGTTCGAGTCCTCTTCTGGGCACCATTTTCCTGCAGCGCGAAAACACCGGCATTGCCGGCCCCTGCGACGGGATAATCCTACCCGCGCGACACCGGGTTCCGCGAGCCGCGCGATCGGTCGCGGCCAGTGTTGCTACTTCCCCGACATCGCAGCCTCTGCTCGTGCTGATGAGGTCGAGTACAAGTTCAATCCATGGCATGATCCGGCCAATGGACGTTTTACCTTCGCGGGAATGGGGCAGCATCGTGGTACCCGCGGGTTAAATGAAGCGAGCGCGCCGCGCGGGCACCGCTCGGGCTCAGGTCAGGCTCCGCAAAGTTCAATCGCGAGAGAGGATCGTTCTAGGATAGTCAGGACTCCCGATGGCGGGAAAACGATCGGCGTACCAGAATCGAGAGGTAGTGCCCCGCCGAACGCGTTGACGGAATTTGCGGGCGGCGTCGGCGAAGGACTGTATGGCGCGGTCGAAGGAACCGCCCAACGTGTGCGGGATGTGCTTACGACGAACCCGATAACGACAGTTCGCAATACAGGTCGCACGATTGCAGAAGCGATCGACAATGCGATCGCAGCCGAGGATACGCCGGCGCTCGTCCAAGCTTCACGGGCAGTGAACGCGATCCGGAATGCGTCCGCGCGCGATATCGGCCAAGCCACGGGCTCTATAGCTGCAAACGTTGCGCTGGGCGCTGTTCCCGAAGCCGGACTTTCCAAGCTCGCTGCCGTGCGTCGTCTTCGACTTGCTAAATCGCGCCCCGCTACCCTCCACCACAAATCGGCTGGGTGAAGGAAACCCATACCAGCAACAGGCCGTGGGTAGCCTATAACGATGCAGCGAGCGGTGCGCGCCCTGGGCTCGCACCGACCCTGATGCGAACCATGCCGGACGGCTCCAAAAGACCGGTCAAGTTCGACGGCGTGCAAGGTGATTATGTGATCGATCGAAAGTGGATCGTGATGGATGCTCCGCGCGCTCGCGCCCAGATTTTGCGGCAATCGGAAGTCTTGGCACAACATCGCTTAATTGCGACGTAGGAAGTCCCCGACGCCCTGCAAAAGACCAAGGCGCTCAAGTTGCTGAAGAAGATGAATGTCACGAATATCAATGTGAGGGTGGTGAAACCATGATCGCCTTGCAAATCGCACGCCTCATCTCGCGAGTCGTCTTGTTCGCGGAGCTTACCGATGATGATGTGGTTGACCCAGATTTAGCAGTCGAGCTGATGGAAGTTATTGGCGCGGACCTCGAAGCCCTGGACCGACCTTTTCTTCGCGAGCTGGTCGACGCGTTCGCGATCGTTGCCGAGGAGTATCAGGACGAGGCGAGGGAGATCGTGCGCGATATTCCCTATAGCTTCTACCTCGAAGAAGCGCTTACGGCCGAGGATCCGGTGCGGCTGGCGGAGCTGGAAGCGATCCGCGATGCCAGGGATTGAGTAGGGGAGCGCGGATACCGCGCGATCCGCGCATCGGATTGCCCCTTCGCGGCATATGATCCCTTCGCGGCGCTCAGAAACGAACTTGTGCGGCTGCCGCCCGGTCGACCAGCCCGTGCCGCCGAACAGCGCGCGGACCGGTCTATCCCGGGATCGCCGATCAGCGCGCGGGCGTCGAGCTGGGTCCCGGCACCGGCGCGGCAGCACCCGCTGCGCGGGATGCGGCTGGCGCGGCTGGCGCGGGCGGCGGGGCCACGCCCGGCGGCGGCGGCGGAG
>JAPJRE010000412.1 GCA_030824725.1 Sphingomonas sp. | reverse complement strand
CCCCTCCACCACCGCCTTCGGCGGCGGTCCCCCTCCCCTGCACCGCAGGGGAGGATTTCCCAGTCTATTTCCGCTCCCGCACGCCCTCGCGCGCCCGCAACACCCGCTTGCGCTCCAACCCATAGGCATAGCCGCCCATGCTGCCGTCGCCGCGCTGGGCGCGATGGCAGGGGATGGCGAGCGCGACCGGGTTCGCCCCGCACGCGGTGCCCGCCGCGCGCACGGCACCGGGGTTGCCCGCCATCGCCGCCAGTTCGGCATAGCTGCGCGTCTCGCCGGGCGGGATGGTGCGCAGCGCCTGCCACACCGCCTCCTGGAAGGCGGTGCCCTGCACGTCGAGCGGCAGGTCGCGCTGGCGGTTGGGGTCCTCGACCAGCGCCACCACTTGCGTCGCGAGCGCCGCAAAGCCCGCGTCGCCGGGCACCACCTTCGCGGCGGGGAATCGGCGGGCGAGCATCGCGGCGTCTTCGTCGAAGGCGATGCGGCACAGGCCCTTGTCGGTCGCGGCGATGAGCAGCGGGCCGAGGCTGGTGTCGGCAAGCGTCCAGCGGATCGTCACCCCCGCCCCACCGCTGCGCCACGCGCTCGGCACCATGCCCAGCCGCGCGCCCGCCTCGGCATAGAAGCGGCTGGGGGCCGAATAGCCGGCGGCATAGATGGCCTGGGTCACGCTGTCCTCCGCGTCGAGTGCCGCGGCCGCCCGCCGGGCGCGCAGGCCGCGGGCATAGGCGGCGGGAGTCACCCCCGTGGCGCGCTTGAACAGCCGATTGAAATGGTGCGGCGCATAGCCGACCGCCGCCGCCAGCGCCTCAAGCCCGATCGGCGCCTCTGCCGCATCGAGCAGCGCGGTGGCGCGGGCGACGGCGATCGCATCGCGCGCCGCCTCGTCGGGCTTGCAGCGCAGGCACGCGCGAAATCCTGCCGCCACCGCGTCCCGCCCCGCATCGAAGAAGCGGACATTCTCCGGCCGCGGGCGCCGCGCCGGGCAGCTCGGCTTGCAATAGATGCCGGTGGTGGTCACCGCGACGACGAAGCGCCCGTCCTGCGCCCGGTCGCGCGCGGCGAAGGCATTCCAGCGGGACTCATCGAGGGCGGCGGCATCGGTCATGCGGTTGCTATACGCCTATTGGCCTAGTTGAAGCATCCCGCGCCATGCGTTCAAAGACGCTACGCTTGCAGTCGGCGCGCTTTGCTGGCAACGTTAACGTTAACGTTAACACGCGTGCTGGCGCGGAAGTTTGGAGAGTGCATGTCCTTCTGGCACCGCACGAGCGCGCTGCGCTGGTGGATCATCGGCATCGTCATGCTCGGCACGATGCTCAACTATCTGACGCGGAGCACGCTGGCGGTCGCCGCGCCGAGCTTCATGGTCGATCTCCACATCGACGAGCAGCAATATTCCTACATCACCGCGGCCTTCCAGGCCGGCATCATGCTGCAGCCGGTGGTCGGCTATATCCTCGACGTGATCGGCCTGCGCTCGGGCCTGGCGCTGTTCGCCGCCGGCTGGGGCCTGCTGAGCATGGCGCACGGCCTCGCCTTCAGCTGGCAATGGCTGTTCGCGCTGCGCGGCATGCTGGGCTTTGCCGAGGGCACCTCGCACACCGGCGGCCTCAAGGTCGTCTCCGAGTGGTTCCCGGCGCGCGAACGCGGCTTTGCCGGCGGCATCTACAATCTCGGCGCCTCGGCGGGCGCGGCGCTGGCGGCACCCTTGGTCGCGGGATCGATCGCGCTGTGGAACTGGCGCGCGGCCTTCGTCGTCACCGGCGTGCTCGCGCTGCTCTGGGCGCTGCTCTGGCTCGCCAACTATCGCACGCCGCAGACGCATCCGGGCATCTCGGAGCAGGAGCGCGACCTGATCCTCAGCGGCCAGGAAGCGCATATCCAGGAACGCGCCGAACGCCCCTCGCCGCTCCGCCTGCTCGCCCAGCGCAACTTCTGGGGCATCGCCCTGCCGCGCTTCCTCGCCGACCCGACCTGGGGGACGCTGACCTTCTGGATGCCGCTCTATCTGGTGAAGGTGCGCGGCTTCAACCTGGGCGAGATCGCCGTCTCCGCCTTCCTGCCCTTCATCGCCGCCGACCTGGGCTGCATGTTCGGACCCGCACTCGCGCTGTTCCTCCAGCGGCGCGGCATCAGCCTGATCAACGCGCGGCGCTGGACCTTCACCTTCGGCGCGCTGCTGATGACCGGCATGGTCTTTGTCGCCAGCGTCGAGAGCGCGTGGCTGGCGGTCGCCCTGCTCTGCCTCGGCGGCTTCGCGCACCAGACCCTTTCGGTCACCGTCATCACCATGGCCAGCGACCTGTTCCCGCGCAACGAGCTCGGCACCGTCGCCGGCCTGGCCGGCACCTTCGCCAACAGCAGCATCCTCATCTTCTCGCTGCTGATCGGTGGGCTGGTCGCCTCGCTCGGCTATGGCCCCTTCTTCATCGCCCTCGGGCTGCTCGACCTCGTCGCCGCCCTTCTTCTCTGGACCCTCGTCAAGGCGCCCCGATGATCCGCAATCCCGTTCTTCCCGGCTTCAACCCCGATCCGTCGATCTGCCGCGTCGGCGACGACTATTATATCGCGACCTCGACCTTCGAGTGGTTCCCCGGCGTGCAGATCCACCACAGCCGCGACCTGGCGAACTGGACGCTGGTCGCGCGGCCGCTGGTGCGCGCCGCGCAGCTCGACATGCGCGGCGATCCGGACAGCTGCGGCGTGTGGGCGCCGTGCCTCACCCATGACGGCACGCGCTTCCATCTGCTCTACACCGATGTGAAGCGCTATGGCCGCACGACGATGGGCGGCGCCTCGGGCGCGTCGCTGCGCGACTTCCACAATTACCTCGTCACCTGCGACACGATCGACGGCGACTGGTCCGATCCGATCCACCTCAATTCGAGCGGGTTCGACCCCTCGATGTTCCATGACGAGGATGGCCGCAAATGGGTAGTCAACCAGCTCTGGGACCACCGCCCCGGCCGCAACCGCTTCGCCGGGATCGTGCTGCAGGAATATGATCCGGCGACGGAAAAGCTGGTCGGCCCGCGCACCAACATCTTCCCCGGCACCGCGCTCGGGCTGACCGAGGCGCCGCATCTCTATCGTCGTGGGGAGTTCTACTATCTGCTCACCGCCGAGGGCGGCACCGGCTGGAACCATGCCGTCACCATGGCGCGGTCGCGGGCGATCACCGGGCCGTACGAGCTGCACCCGGACACCTACATTCTCTCCAGCCGCACCCGCCCCGATGCGGTGCTGGCGCGCGCGGGCCATGCCGATCTGGTCCACACGGCGGAGGGCGACCCCTGGCTCGCCTATCTGTGCGGCCGCCCGCTGCCGGGGCGCGGGCGCTGCGTGCTCGGCCGCGAGACCGCGATCCAGCCGATGCGCTGGGCCGAAGACGGCTGGCTCTACACCCGCGGCGGCCGCGGCCTGCCCGAGCTGGAGGTGCCCGCGCTGAGCAACACCCCCTCGCCCGCGCGACCGACCGAAGAGCGCC
>JAPJRE010000411.1 GCA_030824725.1 Sphingomonas sp. | reverse complement strand
GTGCTGACAGTGGCGGGCGGCCTGCTCGGCGGTCCGTTCGGCGCGGGGCTGGGCGGGGCGATCGGAAGCGCGATCGACCGCCAGCTCCTGTTCAAGCAGGGGCCGCGCGAGGGCGCGCGGCTTGCCGACCTGCGCATCCAGACCTCCAGCTACGGGACGACCATCCCGCAGCTGTTCGGCACGATCCGCGTCGCCGGCAGCGTGATCTGGGCGACCGATCTGGTGGAGCACCGCGCCACCGAGGGCGGCGGCAAGGGCCAGGCTTCCACCACCTCGTACAGCTATACTGCATCCTTCGCGGTGGGGCTCTCCACGCGCCCGATCCTCGCCGTCGGGCGGATCTGGGCGGACGGCCAGTTGCTGCGCGGTGCCGCGGGGGATTTCAAGGTCCGCACCGGCTTCCGCCTCTACACCGGCGCGGAGGACCAGCCGGTCGACCCGCTGATCGCATCGATCGAAGGCATGGGCAGGGCGCCTGCGCATCGGGGCACGGCCTATGTCGTGTTCGAGGATCTGGAACTCGCCAGCTTCGGCAATCGCATTCCGCAGCTGAGCTTCGAAGTGACCGCCGATGCCGCGCCGGTGGCGGCGGGGCGGATCGCACGGGCGGTGAGCGGCGTGGCGGCCGACGCGCTCGATACGCCGTTCATCGGCTTCTCCGCCCAGGAATCGACACGGGCGACGCTGGAGGCGCTGTGCACCGCGACCGGCGCCTGGCTGCACAGCGGCGGGGAGTCGCTGCGCCTGGAGGGCGGCACCGGCGCGGCGCGGGCGATGGCCGATGGCGGCGTTGGCGCGGATGCGACGCCGACCGGCCGCGGCGTTCGCGCCATCGCTCCGGCAGACGGTGCGCCGCGGCGGCTGAGCATCGGCTATTATGATCCCGCCCGCGACTATCAGGCAGGGGTGCAGCAGGCATGCGTCACGGGCACCGGCACCCGGGAGACGCGGGTCGAGCTGCCCGCCGTACTGGACGCCGGATCCGCCAAGGCGATGGCGGCAGGCGCGCTCGCCCGCGCAGACCTGACCCGCGAGCGCCGCACGCTCATGCTGGGATGGGAGGCGCTGACGCTGGCGCCCGGCGACCGCATCGCGATCGACGGTGCGCCGGGCCAATGGCGGGTGGACCGCTGGGCGCTCGAGAACATGGTGGTGAAGCTGGAATGCGTGCCGATCGCGGAGGCGCCGATGGCAGGCGCCGCCAGCCCGGGTCGTGCCGTTGCCCCGCCCGACGAACGTCGCGGCCGCACGATCCTCCAGCTCTTCGAACTGCCGCCGCTCGACGAGGTGCCGGCGACGGCGCCGGTGCTGGGCCTGGCCGCCGCCGGCACCGGCAGCGGCTGGCGCCGCGCCGCGCTGCTGGCGAGCAACGATGCCGGCGCGACCTGGGCGCCGGCGGGGGATACCGCCTTCCCGGCGATTCTGGGGGCGGTGCGGACGCCGCCCGGGACCGGCCGTGCTACCTTGATCGACCAGACGAACGTCGCCGAGATCGAGCTCGCCCGCAGCGACATGCTGCTCGCCAATGCCGATCGCGCGGCGATCGACGCTGGCGCCAACCTGGCGATGCTGGGGGACGAACTGCTCCAGTTCGGCCGTGCGGAGCATCTGGGCGGCGCGCGCTGGCGGCTGTCGCAGCTGTGGCGCGGCCGGCGCGGCACGGAGGGCGCGATCGGCACCCAGCATTGCGGCGATCGATTCGTGCTGGTGACTCGCGATACGATCAAGCTGCTCGACGTTGCCGTCGCGATCGGCCGGGACGTGCAAGTGCTGGCGCAGGGATCGGACGACCCCGCCGATGCCGTGCCCGTCGTCGCGATGGTGAACGGCATTTCGCTGCTGCCGCCGTCGCCGGCGCAGCTTCGGGCCGTTCGCCTTGGCCCGACGACGGAAATACGCTGGGTGCGCCGCAGCCGCGGTGGCTGGTCGTGGCGCGACGGCGTCGACGTGCCGCTCGCCGAAGAACAGGAGCGCTACCAGGTGGAGATCCGCCGCGGCGACGAGCGCCGCGTGATGAGCGTGGTCGCGCCCCTTCTGGTGCTTGCTGCGGCGGATCGCGCGCTGCCGCTGACCCTCGGCGTCCGCCAGGTCGGTATGCACGGCCTTTCGCCGGCCGCGTGGATTTACCTCCCGAGTCTCGGAGACGATACATGACCGCTTCGCCAACACCGCGCCTCTCGCTGCCCCTCCTCGAGGCGGGGCAGGCGCAGAAAGAAATGTTTCACAACGAGGCACTCGCGCTGCTCGACATCGCTACCCAGGCGACGGCGGTCGCGGCGATGGTCAATGTCCCGCCCGACGCGCCGGCCATCGGCCAGTGCTGGATCGTCGGCACCGCACCCCAGGGTGCCTGGAGCGGGCATGGAGGAAACCTAGCCGGTTGGTTCGAGAATGGCTGGCGGTTCGTTTCGCCGTTCGACGGCATGCGCGTGTGGGTGGCGGCAGACCAAGCCTTTGCGATCCATTCCGGCGGAACATGGTACCAAGGGAGGACCTATGGAAGACTTTTTATCGAGGGGCGTCAGGTAGTTGGCCCCCAGCGACCGAATATCGCGGAACCCACGGGCGGCACGACGGTTGACGCGGCAGCGAGAAGCGCGATCGCTGCGGTCGTGCAAACGTTACGCTTACATGGGCTGATTTCAGCCAGCTAACATGTGACGTTTGTGCAACAGTCCGCAGCTTTGTGCGCTTGCGCCGAAACTTTGGTTTGAGTAGTGAGTTTGGCCTGTCCGTTAGGACGACCATGAAAGGGGATTATGATGCGGAAGCTTGCCGTCACTTTGGCGCTCGCCACGACCGCGCTCAGCACGCCCGCCTTTGCCCGCGACGACGCGTGGTATGTGGGTGTTGAAGGCGGTGCGATGCTCGTCGAGGACATTCACTTCGACGTCGGCGCCAGCAAGGATGCTGTGACGCAGAACAACCATGCCGGTTATGACGTGGGTGGCAACATTGGTTACGACTTCGGTCCGTTCCGTGCGGAAGCCGAGGTCAGCTACCGTCGTGCGCGCGTCGACAGCGCTCGTTCGGCAGTAGCCCTCGCGACCAGCGCGTTCCCGGCGCCCGCCGGCGCATACGAACAGGCAAGCGGCAGCACCTCGGCGCTGTCGTTCATGGTGAACGGCCTGCTCGATTTCGGTGAAGACACCGGCCTCCAGGGCTTTGTCGGCGGCGGTGCGGGTGTTGCCCGCATCAAGAACCGTCTCCGTGTCTCGGGTCCGGCGGACACCGTCAATGACTCCGACACCGTGTTCGCCTGGCAGGCGATCGCTGGCGTCCGCGCGCCGATCAACAAGAACGTCGACGTGTCGCTGAAGTACCGCTTCTTCAACGCGCCCGACGTCAAGCTGACCGACATCGGCGGCAACCAGTGGAAGGGTCGCTATCGCTCGCACAGCCTGCTCGTCGGCCTGACCTACAACTTCGGCGCACCGGAAGAGCCCGTCGCTCCGCCGCCGCCGCCGCCGCCCCCGGCTGCCGAGCCGGCTC
>JAPJRE010000410.1 GCA_030824725.1 Sphingomonas sp. | reverse complement strand
GCCAAGCAAGTGCTCGCGCTGACCGGCGGCGGGGTAGACTATGCGATCGAAGCGGTCGGTCGACCGGCGACGGCCGAACTCGCCTGGCAGATCCTGCGGCGTGGCGGCACGGCGACAATCCTTGGGATGATCGCGCCGGGTCAGAGCGTCAGCCTGCCGGGCCACACGTTCCTTACCGGCAAGAAGATCCAGGGCTCGCTGCTCGGCAGCACCCGATTCCCGATCGACATGCCGCGGCTGGTCCAGCTCTATCTGGACGGCAAACTCGACCTCGACACGATGGTCGCCGAACGCATTGAGCTGCCGCAGGTAAACGAGGCGCTGGAGAAATTGCGGCAAGGCACGAGCGTCCGCTCGGTGCTCACCTTCGCATGAGCGACCTCGACGAAACCCGCCTCGCCGCCTGGGCGACCGCGCATGTGCCTGGCTTCACCGGTCCGCTCACTGTCGCCAAGTTCGCAGGTGGGCAGAGCAATCCTACCTATCGTGTTGATAGTAGGAGCGGTGCCTATGTGCTCCGGCGCAAGCCGTTCGGGACGATTCTGCCTTCCGCCCACGCGGTCGAGCGCGAATATCGGCTGATCGCCGCGCTCCATCCTGCAGGCTTCGCGGTCGCGCGACCCTATGCATTGTGCGAGGACCGGCAGGTGATCGGCGCGCCCTTCTATCTGATGGAGATGGTCGAAGGCCGGACCTTCTGGGACGGGTCGTTGCCCGACATGGCGCAGGAAGAGCGCACTGCGATCTACGAGGCGATCGTTGACACGCTGGCAGCGCTGCATCGGATCGACCCGGAGACGGTCGGCCTCGGCGACTATGGCAAGCCGGGCAATTATTTCGCCCGTCAGGTCGAGCGCTGGACCCGCCAGTATCGCGCCAGCCAGACCGACGATCTGCCCGAGGTGGAGGCGTTGATCGAGTTCCTGCCGCGCACGGTGCCGCCGCAGACCCAGACCAGCATCGTCCATGGCGATTACCGCATCGACAACATGATCTTTGCCGCCGATCGGCCGCAGGTGCTGGCGGTGCTCGACTGGGAATTGTCGACGCTCGGCGACCCGCTGGCCGACTTCTCCTATTTCCTGATGAACTGGGTGACCGAGCCCGAGGGCCGATCGGGTGTGAAGGGGCTGGCGGGGCCCGAGACGGGTATCCCGACGATCGAGGCGATGGTCGCGCGCTATTGCGCCGCGACGGGGCGGGACGGCGTGCCCGATCTGGACTGGTACTTCGCGTACAACCTCTTCCGCCTGACGGGCATCGTCCAGGGGATCAAGAAGCGGATGCTCGACGGCAATGCCTCGAGCGCGCAGGCAGCCAAGACGGTCGAGCGGCTGCCGGGACTGGCCGCGGCGGCGTGGCATTTCGCACAAAGGGCAGGGGCATGAGCGGCACGTTCGACTTCACCGGCAAGGTCGCAGTGGTGACCGGTGCCGCCTCCGGGATCGGCCGGGCGACCGTGCGGGCGTTCGCCGCGCAGGGCGCGAAGGTGGTGGCGGCCGACCGCGAGGCGGGCGTGCACGAGACGATCGTCGGGCTTGATGGGGTGCTGGCGGTCGAGGTCGACGCGGCGAACGAGAAGGACGTGCAACGGCTTGTTGAGACTGCGTGTGAATATTTCGGCGGGATCGACATTTTCTACGCCAATGCCGGCATTTCCGGCGGCACGGCCGGGATTTTCGATGCGGATGCAGCGCTTTGGGCCGAAGTCCTGCGGGTGAATCTTATCGGTCCAGCGCTTGCGATCAAGCATGCAGCACCTCGCATCGTCGCGCGCGGCGGCGGGGCCATCCTGTGCACTGCCAGCGTCGCCGGCCTGCGCTCGGGCGCCGGCGGCACGCCCTATTCGGCGTCCAAGGCGGGGGTGATCAACCTGGTGCAGACTGCGGCACAGCAACTTGCGACCGCGCGCGTGCGGGTCAACGCGATCTGCCCGGGCCTGATCGAGACGGGCATGACCCAACGGGCGTTCGACGATGCGCGCGAACACGGCAAGGAAGCGAAGCTCGGGCAGCTCAACCCGCTGCGACGCGCTGGCCGACCGGAGGAGATTGCCGAGGTGGCGCTGTTCCTCGCCTCGGATGCGGCGAGCTATGTCAACGGGCAGGCGATCGCTGTCGATGGTGGTCTCAGCAGCAGCCACCCGGTCACCCGCCAGCAGTTCGGCAAGGCCGCCTTCTAAGCCCCGGATCGGCTGAGCGAAGGGCTGCCGCCTTGAGAAATCCTTAGCATGCTGCCCCTAGGATATATGCGGAGGTCTGGCCAATCCCTGAGCTCTTGACACGGGTTCTCATATTGGTCAGGCCAGCGGCAACAATCAGCCTATAGAGGTAGCTCGATGAAGATCGTTTCGGCCAAGGTTATCGTCACGTGCCCCGGCCGCAATTTCGTGACGCTGAAGATCCACACCGATCAGGGCGTCTACGGCATCGGCGACGGCACGCTCAACGGCCGCGAACTCGCCGTGGTCTCCTATCTCGAAGACCATGTCATTCCCTGCCTGATCGGCATGGATCCGCGCCGGATCGAGGACATATGGCAGTATCTCTATCGCGGTGCCTATTGGCGTCGCGGCCCGGTGACGATGCGCGCCATCGCCGCGGTCGACATGGCGCTGTGGGATATCAAGGGCAAGATGGCTGGCATGCCGGTCTACCAGCTGCTCGGCGGACGCAGCCGCGACGGCGTGATGGTCTATGGTCATGCCAATGGCGCCGACATCGAGCAGACGGTGGACGCGGTCGGCAAGTATATCGATCTCGGTTACAAGGCGATCCGCGCGCAGACCGGCGTGCCGGGCATCAAGGATGCCTACGGCGTCGGCCGTGGCACCATGTATTACGAGCCCGCCGATGCGGCGCTACCCTCGGTCACCGGCTGGGATACGCGCAAGGCGCTCAACTATGTGCCCAAGCTGTTCGAGAAGCTGCGCGCCACCTATGGTTTCGACCACCACCTGCTGCACGATGGCCACCATCGCTACACCCCGCAGGAAGCGGCGAACCTCGGCAAGATGCTCGAGCCCTATCAGCTGTTCTGGCTTGAGGACGTCACCCCGGCCGAGAACCAGGAGGCGTTCAAGCTGATCCGCCAGCACACCGTCACCCCCTTGGCGGTGGGCGAGATCTTCAACACGATCTGGGACGCCAAGGACCTGATCCAGAACCAGCTGATCGACTATCTGCGCGCGACCGTGGTGGGCGCCGGCGGCCTGACGCATCTGCGCCGCCTCGCCGATCTGGCGAGCCTGTATCAGGTCCGCACCGGCTGCCATGGCGCCACCGACCTGTCGCCGGTGACGATGGGCTGTGCCCTCCACTTCGACACCTGGGTCCCGAATTTCGGCATCCAGGAATATATGCGCCACTCCGAAGAAACCGATGCGGTGTTCCCGCACGATTATCATTTCGACCAGGGCTATCTGTTCTGCGGCGAGGCGCCCGGCCACGGCGTCGACATCGACGAGGCGCTGGCGGCGAAATATCCGTACAAGCC
>JAPJRE010000409.1 GCA_030824725.1 Sphingomonas sp. | reverse complement strand
GAACTCAGCTCTATCTGTCCGCGCGCTCGGGCGAACTGCTCCAGCGCACCAGCCGCAGCGCGCGCGCGTGGAACTGGCCCGGTGCGGTGCTCCACTGGGTCTATGTGACGCCGCTGCACAAGGACTGGCGCGCCTGGGATGCCAGCGTCTGGTGGCTGTCGCTGGTCTGCATGCTGGTCGCGCTTGCGGGCATGGTCCTGGGGATCATCCGCATGGCGGCTGCACGGCGCCTCCGTCCGCCACGCATCAGCTTCTTCCGCCCCCGCTGGCTGCGCTGGCATCACCTGCTCGGGCTCGGCGCGGGCGTGTTCGTGCTTGGCTGGATCGTCAGCGGGTGGCTGTCGATGGACCATGGGCGGCTGTTCTCGCGCGGGACGCCCACCACCGCGCAGGCGCAGGCCTATGCTGGCTGCCCGCTGGCGGATGTGCTCCGGCAGGTGGACGCCACGCGACTGGCGACCGCCGCCGCGGTATCCGAGATCAGCGTAACCCCACTCGCCTGCCACCCGGTACTCACCCGCTCCGCCGCGGACGGCAGCGTCGAACGCGTCGACGGTGCGGGACGCCGAATCGACGACGCAGCGATGCGCACGCTGGTGCTGCGTGCCGTCGCTGCGGGCTGGCCACAAGCATCAGCGACCCGCGTCCTGCCGGTCAATCCAGCTGCGACCTATGCGCTGGCCGAAGGCTGGCCACGCTCGGCCTGGCGGATCCCGTCGGGCGCGCCCGCCGCGCCGGACCTTTATGTCGACGGCAATGGCGGCCGCCTGCTGACGGTGATGGACTCCAGCCGCGCGGCCTATGCTTGGGTCTATTACGCACTGCACACCGGCAACGTGCCCGGCCTGACGACACGCCCCATGTTGCGCCGCCTCCTGCTGCTGCTGCCACTGGCCGCGGGGTGTCTGTTCAGCATCACCGGCATGGTGCTCGGCTGGCGACGCCTGCGCGTCAGCGCGTCTCGATCGTGAGATGGGCCAACTCGTGGACGGGCGCCAGACGCTGCCGGACCAGCGCCGCATCCGCAACGCCAGTGACGCTGACGATCGCCGCCCGCGCCTCGGGGCCAACCCGCCAGACGTGCACGTCGGATCAGGGCATCGCCGGGCGCCTCGACCAGCGCGCGATGACCACGGCGCCGACCAGCCCCATCGCCGCATCCATCCACTGCCAGCCGAGATAGCGCCGGCAGCAGCGTCGCGATGGCGAGGATCGAGGTCAGCGCATCCGCCAGCACATGCACATGGGCGGCCCGCAGATTGTTGGTGGCGCGGCTGGTAGGTCCACAACCGAACGCTCGACCAGGCGGTCACCCGGATCAGCTCGGAAGGCGACGGCGCAGGCTCGCTGGTGACGGTGGAGAACCGCGATCCGATGGTGATGCCGGCCACGCTGCGCGTCAGCTTCGCCGACGGTTCGAAGCGCGACATCGCGCTACCGGTCGAGACCTGGATCCGCACGGCCAGCACCGATGTCTATGTGCCCGGGCCGCAGCGCGGGGTGCGGGCGGAGATCGATCCCGACCACAAGCTGCCCGACCGCCACCGGAGCAACAACGCGGCGCGGTAGCGGAGCGTGGCAGGGCGGCTGCCGTCAGGCCCAGCCGCCCCCGATCACGCCGCCGGGGACGCCGGGCGCCGGGATCTGCTCCACCAGTCCCTGCAGCCCGAAGCGATCGAGCCCGATCGTCATCAGCGACAGCGTGCCGCGCAGCTGATCCGCGGTGATGTCGCGGGTGATGAACACCATGCGCGTGCGGCGGTCCTCGGAGGGCCAGTCGTCCATGCGTCGAGCGCGAGCACGGCGTTCCAGTCCGGTGGCACCCCCTTCGGGGTGGCTGGCCTGCCGATCGCACGCGATACGGCGAAGATCGGCGCCAGCCTCGGCTATGCCGTCTCCGGCGGGCCGCGCTACAGGTCCATTATGCCGGCCAGGTCGCGGCCGATGCCGGGCAACACACGCTGTCGGCCCGCATCTCGCGGGCCTTCTGAGGCGCGCGCGCATCGCGCGGGTTCGGCAGCGGACATGCTTGACATGCGGTCTCGCGACTGCGGGGATCCTGCGTCCCCATGGCAAGCGGCAAGGCCCCCGCTCAATCGCGCGACAGCTCCGCCACCCGCAGCATCGCGCAGGCCGCCAGCAGCAGCGTCCCGCTCGCGAACGCCATCGTCCAGATCGGCTCGCCGGGGAAGAAGCGGTTCATGATCGAGCCCATCACCGTCGCCACCAGCAGCTGGGGCACCACCACGAAGACGTTGAACAGCCCCATATAGATGCCCAGCTTCGCCTGCGGCAGGCTGGAGGCGAGGATCGCATAGGGCATGGCGAGGATCGACGCCCAGGCGATGCCGATGCCCACTTCGCTGGCGATCAGCCACTGGGGATCGCGCACCAGCAAGAAGCTGGCATAGCCTGCCGCGCCGCACAGCAGTCCGAAGATGTGCGTCCGAGCCTTGCCGAACCGCGCGGAGAGCAACGGCAGCAGGGTGAGCGCCGCCACCGCTGCGACGCCGTTATAGGTGGCGAACAGCACGTCCACCCAATTGGCGCCTTCCTGATAGCCGGCGCTCTTCGGATCGGGCGAGCCGTAAAAGGCGCCGGCGACGATCGGCGTGGTGTTGATCCACATGATGAACAGCGCCGACCAGCTGAAGAACTGCGCCACTGCCAGCCGCTTCATCAGCACCGGCATGCCCGCGAAGTCGCCGACGATGTGGCCGAGCATGCTCGTCCTGCCCGCCCGCGCCCGCAGGATCGCCACGGCCTGCGCCAGGCCATAGGCAGCCAGCAGCCCGCCGAGCAGATAGACTTCCTTCTCCAGGCCGAACTGCGCGACGGCGAGCACGACGAGCGCGCCCGCGATGATCCAGGGCAGGCCCGCCACCGGATGCCGCGCCGC
This sequence comes from Sphingomonas sp., assembly GCA_030824725.1. GTDB lineage: Bacteria > Pseudomonadota > Alphaproteobacteria > Sphingomonadales > Sphingomonadaceae > Sphingomonas. The sequence continues at coordinate 601 of JAPJRE010000409.1, read as the reverse complement.
GAGCAGGCGCACCGCCGCCCCCTCGTCAATGGCCACGGGACCGTCGAACGCCGCCATTTCAGTGGGGCTGTATTCGCGCGTGGTCAGTACGGTCCACAGCACCGAGCAGAACAGCGCCGCACCGCCGAACCAGAAGGCGTAGCGCACCGTATCCGGCACGCCCTGCGCTACCGCGGCGTTGGAGACGCCGAGATGCTCGAGCGCCCAGGGGAAGATCGACCCCAGCACCGCGCCCATGCCGATGAATGCGGTCTGCACCGCATAGCCGGCGCTGTGCTGGTCCTTGCGCAGCATGTCGCCGACAAAGGCGCGGAACGGCTCCATCGAGATGTTGAGCGAGGCATCGAGCACCCAGAGCAGCCCGGCTGCGAACCACAGCGCCGGGCTCTCCGGCATCAGCAGCAGCGCCAGCGCCGCGAGGATCGCGCCGCCAAGAAAATAGGGCCGCCGCCGCCCCAGCCGCCCCAGCCACGTCCTGTCGCTGAGATGCCCGATGATGGGCTGGACCAGCAGCCCGGTGAGTGGCGCCGCCACCCACAGCGCCGGCAGGTCATCGAGCCGCGTGCCGAGCGACTGGAAGATGCGGCTCATATTCGCGTTC
>JAPJRE010000026.1 GCA_030824725.1 Sphingomonas sp. | reverse complement strand
ACAGGCTGGATTTTGCATTGGCTGAACTGGGCCGTATCGAGCGCACTTTGTTCACGCTCGATTGGCTTGAACAACCGGAACTGCGACGTGCCTGTCAGGCCGGTCTCAACAAAGGCGAGGCGAGGCACACGCTTGCCGCCGCCATCTATACCAACCGGCAGGGTCGGTTCACCGATCGCTCGCTGGAAAATCAGGAATTTCGCGCATCTGGGCTGAACCTGCTGATTGCGGCGATTTCCTACTGGAACACGGTCTATCTCGACCGGGCCGCCCAGCACCTCAACGCTGTCGGCACGACGTTCGATGCGGCACTGCTTGCGCACCTTTCTCCGATGGGCTGGGCGCACATCAGTCTGACCGGCGATTACCTCTGGGAGCAGGCCAGGCGACTTCCAGCAGGTGAATTCCACCCACTCAACGAGCCAATGGCGCGGTTGAAGCGTGTAGCGTAGCCCATGTTCCGCTTATGTCCGAGAAATCGTTGTCTGGCGAACAAACCTTGAGGTGACGCCAACCGCTTTGTCGACGAGGCGATCGTCGGCGACCGCGAGCAGCCCTCGCTCGGCGTGCTCCTGATCGACCTCGACAAGTTCAAGCAGGTCAACGACACGCTGGGCCACCTGGCCGGCGACCAGCTGATCCAGGCGGTGGCGGCGCGGCTCTCCGCCTGCCTGCCGCGACACGGGATCGTCGCCCGGCTGGGCGGCGACGAGTTCGCGACCTGCATCAACGGGATCGACGATGCAGCGATGCTCGGCAGCCTGGCGGAGACCTGCCTGGCCGAGTTGCGCCGGCCGTTCGACATCATGGGCTCCACCGTCCATATCGGCGGCAGCATCGGCATCGCGTTGGCGGCGCCGCACGGCTCGGACCGGACCGAATTGCTCCGAAAGGCCGACATCGCGATGTACCGGGCGAAGGAAAGCGGGCGCAACGGCTATCGCTTCTTCACCCCCGACATGGACGAGAGCCTGGCCAATCGCCGCCTGCTGGAAGAGGATCTGCGCCACGCGCTGGAGGGGCGGCGCGAGCTGTTCGTCGCCTACCAGCCCAAGCTCGACGCCACCGGCCGGACGATCGTGGGGCTGGAGGCGCTGGTCCGCTGGGAACATCCGAGCCGCGGCACGCTGTCCCCCGACGTGTTCATCCCGCTTGCCGAGGAGACCGGGCTGATCGCGGCGCTGGGCAACTGGGTGCTGGCCGAGGCCTGCCGCGTCGCCCGGCAATGGCCGGACCTGACAATGGCGGTCAACATTTCGCCGACACAGTTCAAGACGCCGGGGGTGGCGCAGGTCATCCGGTCCATCGTGGAGGACGCGGGGGTCCGCCCCCGGCAGATCGAGCTGGAGGTGACCGAGGGCGTGCTGGTCGAGGACGGCAGCAAGGGGCAGGAGGAGCTCAACGCGCTGCGCGAGGCTGGCTTCAGCATCGCGCTCGACGATTTTGGCACCGGCTATTCGAGCCTGAGCTATCTCAAGCGCTTCAAGGTGGACCGCATCAAGATCGATCGCAGCTTCGTGAAGCGGGTGGGCCAGGACGAGGAAGCGATAGCGATCGTGCAGGCGGTCATCGCGCTGGGTCGGGCGATGAACCTGTCGATCACCGCGGAAGGCGTCGAGACCGCCGAGCAGAGTGCATTGCTGCGCACCGCCGGGTGCAACGAACTCCAGGGCTTCCTCTTCTCGAAGGCGCTGCGCGAGCAGGAGCTTTCCGCGCTCCTGTCCGGCAGGGGGAAGGACAAGGCGTTCGATCGCAGGGTCGGGTAAGGGCGATCAGCCAGCTCGGTCCGCCGAGGGGACCACCTCGATGATCTTGTCGCCCGGCTCGAGCGATTGGGCCTCGGGCTGCCAGAAACCATAGCGCTGGCCATGGCGGTAGATGCGCAGCCCCAGCCCGGTGGTGATGGACGACAGCGGGCGGTGGATTTCCTCGGCAGCGACGCTTCGCTCGTGCAGCGACACGGCGCCGTGCAGGCCGGCCAGGTCCATCATATATTCGGCCAGGTGCGGACCGGTCGTCGAACCGGCGAGCAGCAACCCGGCGAAGCTCGCCGGGTTGATCACCGTGTTGGCGCCGGCCTGGACCGCGAGCGCCTCGTTGTCCTCCGATCGGATGACGACGCTGATCGGGATGTCCTGCGCGATCCGCCGCGCGGTCAGTACGATGAGGATGGACGTATCGTCACGGCCGGCTGCCACGATCAGCGCGCTGGCCCGGGACAGCTGGACCGCCTCCAGGGTCGCGTTGCGGGTGGCATCGCCCTCGACGACGAGCACGCCTTCCATCTCGGCGCGGACGACGGCGTCGCCCCGGGGATCGATCACCACGATCGTGTCGCGCGGCTTGCCGCGGCGGATCAGCTCGCCCACTGCTTCGGTACCGCTCGTCCCGTGCCCGGCGACGATCACATGGCCACTCAGATCCCGCTGCAGCGCTCGCATCCGCCATTTCTCCCAAACCCGCCGCAGCAGGAAATCATAGGCTGTGCCCAGAAAGATCAGCCACACGAACAGCCGCACCGGCGTGACGACGAAGGTGTCGAACATCCGTGCCCGATCGGTCACCGGCACGATGTCGCCATAGCCGACGGTGGTGATGGTGATCATGGTGAAGTAGACGACGTCGACGAAGCTCACCTCGCCGTCGACATTGTCGCGCAACCCTTCCCGGTCGATCCAGTGGCCGGCGAGCGCGACGCCGATCAGCGCAAGCGCCACGATCACGCGCCAGCCGAGCGCGACCCAGGCGGGGGTACGGCCGCGCCGCCGCAGGATCGGCATTTCCTCGGCCGACGGGCGTGGGTGTCGCGCTGCCATCCAGCTCCGTCTAACGCGACTTCGGCGCAGGAGGCAACCGGAGGGTACCGCCGGCGCGGCGGGCGGTTGACCCACGATCTACCCGGACTAATGTCCTCGTCGGAACAGATGGAGAGGGTGATGCGCAAGGGTTTTGTTGGGGGCGCCTTCGCGGCGGTCTGCGGGATGATGGGTGCGCAGGCGGCACTGGCGCAGGCACCCGCCGCGTTTGCGCCCGGGACGAACCCAATCATTCGCGACAAGTTCACCGCCGATCCCGCGCCGCTGGTGGTGAAGGATCGGCTGTATCTGTATGTCGGACATGACGAGGCTCAGCGCGACGAGATGTTCAACATGCGCGAATGGCTGGTCTATTCGACCACGGACATGCGCCATTGGACCGATCACGGCCCGATCCTCCGCGTCGCCGACTTCAAATGGGCGAAGGCCGATGCCTGGGCGTCGCAGGCGATCCAGAAGAACGGCAAGTTCTGGTTCTATGCCGCGGTCGAGCATGACGCGACCCACCCGGGCAAGGCCATCGCCGTCGCCGTCTCGGACAGCCCGACCGGGCCGTTCGTCGACGCGAAGGGCTCTGCGCTGATCACCAACAGCATGACGCCCAAGGGCACCCATAGCTGGGAGGACATCGATCCGACCGTCTTCACCGACGACGACGGCACCACCTGGATTGCCTGGGGCAACCGGCAATGCTACATCGCCAAGCTGAAGCCCAACATGATCGAGATCGACGGCCCGATCACCGAGATCACGCCGCCCCATTTCGAGGAGGGGCCCTGGCTTCACAAGCGCGGCGCACTCTATTACCTGACCTACGCCTCGCTCGATCGCTCGAAGCATCGGGACGAAAAGGTGTCCTATGCCACCGCCCCCTCGATCCAGGGCCCCTGGACCTATCGCGGCGAGCTGACCGGATCGGGCAAGTACAGCTTCACGATCCATCCCGGGATCGCCCAGTTCAAGGGCGACTGGTATCTGTTCCTGCACAATGCGACGCTCTCGATCGGCGACCTGAACGGGGCGATCGGGCGCCGCGCGGTCACCGTCGAGCGGCTGGAATATAATGCCGACGGCACGATGAAGCCGGTGGTCCAGACCGAGGCGGGCGTCACCGCGGCGAAAGCGCGCTAGCCGCCACCTCAGGCGGGCCGAAGCGTCGGGCCGACCAGCCGCACGGCCTGTCCGGGGCGAAGCGTGAGGGTGTGGGTGGCATCCGCGCAGCGCAGTGTGACCTGCCCGGCGATGCGGCTGCGCACCGTCACCGAGGCCAGCACACCGTCGCGCCAGGCGAGATCGACCTCGCGCGTGCCACGGGCGCGCAGGCCGTGGACCTCGCCCTCCGGCCAGGCGTCGGGCAGCGCGGGGAGCAGCGTGATCGTGTCGCCGACACTGCGCATCAGCATCTCGAGGATCGCCGCCGCACCGCCGAAATTGCCGTCGATCTGGAAGGGCGGATGGGCATCGAACAGATTGGGATAGGTGCGCTTCGGGCCGATCAGGAAGCGCAGGATGCGATGGGCATGGTTGCCGTCGCCGAGCCGCGCCCATAGCGCAATGCGCCACGCCGTCGCCCAGCCCGTCGCCTCGTCGCCACGGAGCTCCAGCGAGCGCCGTGCGGCAGCGGCCAGATCGGGCGTCTCCCGCACGTCGATCTGGTGCGCGGGATAGAGCGCGTAGAGATGGCTGACATGGCGGTGGTGGGGATCTTCCGCATCGCCGTCCCAGTCCGCCTGCCACTCCTGGAGCTGTCCCTGGCGGCCGATGCGGAACGGCGCCAGCCGCGCACGCGCGGCCAGCAGCTCCCGCCGCAGCTCGGCATCCTTGCCCAGGATCTCGGCGGCGCGGGCGGTCCGATCGAACAGGTCGCGCAGGATTGCCATGTCCATGGTCGGCCCGGCGCAGAGCGACGCGCCATGGCCATGGCCGTTCTCGGGCGAGAGCGAGGGATTGGTGACGAGGAAGCCGGTCCCGGGATCCTGCTGGAGCACGTCGAGGAAGAACAGCGCCGCGCCCTGCAGGATCGGATAGATCGAGGCGAGATAGGCCTTGTCGCGCCCGTAATCATAGCGATCCCACAGGTGCAGGCAGAGCCAGGCGCCGCCGGTGGGCCACAGGCCATATTGGGCGCCGTCGATGGGCGCGGTGGCGCGCCACAGATCGGTATTGTGGTGGCAGACCCAGCCGCGCGCGCCGTACATGGTCCGCGCGGTGCGCGCGCCGGTAACCGCCAGATCGCGCACCATCGCCACCAGCGGCTCGACGCATTCGGGCAGGCCAGCAGGCTCGGCCGGCCAATAGTTCATCTCGGTGTTGATGTTCACCGTGTACTTGCTGCCCCAGGGCGGATTGTTGCTGTCGTTCCAGATGCCCTGCAGGTTGGCGGGCTGGGTGCCGGGGCGCGACGCGGCGATCAGCAGGTAGCGCGCATAGTTGCAGTAGAGCGTCGCCAGCGCACGGTCGCTGCCGCTCTCCCCGGCACGGATCCGCTGGTCGGTCGGCAGCGCCTCGCCGGGTCCGTGGCCGAGCCGCAACGAGACCCGCCGGTACAGCCTGCGATGGTCCGCGGTCGCATCCGCCGCGATCGCCGCGAAGTCGCGCCGGGCGGCGCGGTCGATCTGGGCGGTCGTGATCGCGGACGGGTTTCCGCCGACATCGTCGAAGCGGCGGTGGCTGGTCGCCATTGCGACCAGCACCAGCAGTTCGTCGGCGCCGCGCACGACCAGCCGATCGCCTTCGCGGCGCACACTGCCGCCGCGCGGGATGGCGCGCACGCGTGCTTCCGCCGAGAGCGCGCCGGCAATGCCCTCCGCATCCTGGTTGCGGCCGGCAAGGACGATCTCGTCCGCCCGCCCGGCGCGAATCTCGGCCCCGCGTAGCGGGCTGGTCATCGACAGGTCGACGTCGATCCGGCCGGGCGCGCTGGCCGAGAGCTGCACCGCGATGACCTGGTCCACTGCCGAGGCGAGCACTTCGCGGCGGAAGGTAACGCCGTCCTCGCGCCAGCGGGTGGTCGCGACGGCACGGTCCAGATCCAGATCGCGGCGATAGTCGGGGACGGGGCGGGCAGGATCGTCGGGCGTTACCCGGTTGCGCGCGCGATCCGGCGGCGACGCCTCGGGCGCCCCCGGGCGACGGAGGACCAGCATGCCCATCGTCGCATAGGGCATCTGCCGCAGCGGTGTGGCCATCAGCTTGGCGTTGGCGAGCGCCTCGGCCTCGGCGAACTGGCCTGCGAAGATACGCCGGCGTACCTCGGCGAGTGCGCCCCGCGCTTCCGGGTTCACCGGGTCATAGGGGCCGCCGGACCAGAGCGTGTCCTCGTTGAGCTGGAGATATTCGGTGTCGATCCCGCCATAAACCATGGCGCCGATCCGGCCGTTGCCGACCGGCAGCGCCTCCACCCAGGCGGCGGCGGGCTGGGCATACCAGAGCATGGTCTCCGCGGCGGTGGCCGCCATCGCCCCGGCACCCGCTGCAACCACGTCGAGGGGAATGCCCGCACCGGCGGAGAGGCCCAGCATCGCCTGGCGCCGATCGATCCGCGGGGAGGTCATCGCGGTGCCGTCCCCGTCGCGGTCGCGTGTCGTGCGGTGCCCATCCTGCCCCTCCTGCCAGTCTGATCGCGCAGCCGCGCGTGCCAGTCCCCGCCGCGACGTCCATCGCTGTTCGGGCTTGGCTTGCCTGACCGGACTCCTGCCAGATCACCGCATTCCTGAAAACGTCTTTTTATTAGCGCTTGGAATCAACGTCCTGCCTCCGAATGCTTTTGGGGGCTCGATGCGATATCGGCTTGTTCGCCAAAGAGGACCAAGGTAGCTCAAGAAACCGGTGTCAATCGGACGGCTGCAGAAATTGAAAAGCGAAAGGGGGTGAGGATGCGACTGACTCGACGCGACGCGTTCGGCGCGGCCTTGGCGGGAACGGGGGCCGCACTGATCCCGGCCGACAGCGCCACCGCCGCTGTTGGGGCACCCGACTGGAAGCGCGGCTTCGACCGTCAGCGGATCTGCGATCTGGGCGACGGGCGCTTCCTCAATCCGCTGCTCTCGGGCGACCATCCCGATCCGGCCATCCTCAAGGACGGCGCGGACTATTACATGACCTTCTCCAGCTTCGATTCCTATCCGGGCCTGACGATCTGGCACAGCCGAGACCTGGTGAACTGGCAACCGCGCAACGCGGCCCTGCGGCGCAACATCGGATCGGTCTGGGCGGTGAGTCTCGAGAAGCATGGCGGTCGCTATTTTCTCTACATTCCGGTCAAGGCGAGGCCGAATTCGATCTTCGTGATCTGGGCGGATCATATCGACGGCCCGTGGAGCGACCCCATCGACCTCAAGCTGCCCAACCATATCGATCCCTGCCATGCCGTGGGGGAGGATGGCGCGCGCTGGCTGTTCCTCTCGGGGGGCGATCGCATCCGCCTCGCCGCGGACGGGCTGTCGACGGTGGGGCAGGTGGAGCATGTCTACGATCCCTGGCGCTATCCGGACGATTGGGAGGTCGAGGGCTTCTCGCCCGAAGGCCCGAAGATCCATCGCCGCGACGGCTGGTTCTACATGATCACCGCCGTCGGCGGCACCGCCGGCCCGCCCACCGGGCACATGGTGATCGCGGCGCGGTCGCGCTCGATCCATGGGCCCTGGGAGGATTGCCCGCACAACCCGCTGGTCCGCACCACCCGCCTGGAGGAGAAATGGTGGTCGCGGGGCCATGCCTCGCTGGTCGAGGCGCCCGACGGCAGCTGGTGGTCGATCTATCACGGCTTCGAGAACGGCTATTGGACGCTGGGCCGCCAGGCACTGCTCGACCCGATCGAATGGACGCCGGACGGCTGGTTCCGGATGCGGGGCGGCGACCTGTCGCAGCCGATCCGCAAGCCGAAGGGCGGCGCCGCGGTGCCGCACGGCCAGCCGCTGTCCGACGATTTCGCCCGCCCGCTGCGGCTCGGCCAGAAGTGGAACTTCTTCAAGCCCGGGCCCGACGAGAGCCGCCGGGCCCGGATCGAGGACGGCGCGCTGGTCCTGGCCGCGCGCGGCGCGAGCCCGGCGGATTCATCCCCGCTGCTGCTGATCGCCGGCGACACCCGCTATCAGTTCGAATGCACGATAGAGATCGCACCCGGTGGGGTCGCCGGGTTGGTGCTGTTCTATGACGAAAGGCTCTATTGCGGACTCGGCTTCGATGAGAAGCGATTCGTCACCCACCAGTATGGCCTCGAGCGCGGCCGGCCGGCCAACCCCCATGGCCGGCGCCTGCGGATGCGTGTGACCAACGACCGCCACATCGTCTCCTACCACATCTCCGGCGATGACGGGCGCAACTGGCAGCGCTTCGATCGGGGGATGGAGGTATCGGGCTATCACCACAATGTGCGCGGCGGGTTCCTGATGCTGCGCCCCGGCCTCTATTCGGCAGGGCAGGGCGAGGCGCGCTTCCGCGACTTCCGCTTCCGCGCGATCTGACGGCGACCCAGAGGGCGGCTCAGGCGCGGAACAGCGCCAGCGGCCCGCGCCCGGCTGTGCTCCAGGTCGACCAGTTGGGGAAGACATAGGGCATATCGGCATCGGCGACCCCGTGCCAGCGGGCGATCGCGCCGAGATATTCCTCCTGCGCCACGCCGGGCACGAATCGGCCCTCCTTGGTGATGTCGTCGGCCCCGCCCAACACCGGATCGGGATAGCTGCCGAGCACCGCGCCGGGTGCGACGTCGCCACCCATCACGAGGTGGTTGCTGCCCCAGGCGTGATCGGTGCCGGCCTGGCCGTTGCCCAGATAGGTGCGGCCGAAGTCGCTCATCGTGAAGCTGGTGACGTTGTTGGCCAGCCCCAGCGAGCCCATTGCCTTGTGGAATCCCGCCATCGCCATGGCGAGGTCGCCGAGCAGATTGGCATGGGTCCCGGTGGCGGTGTTGCCGGTCTGCACCTGGGCGGCATGCGTGTCATAGCCGCCCTGGCTGACGAGGAAGTTCTGGCGGGCATGGCCCAACGTGCCCCGCGCCGCGATCATCCGCGCGACCACCATCAGCTGCTTGGCGAGGTCGCTGGTCAGCGCCGCCCCGGTGGTCGGATTGACGAAGAAGGCATCGGTCGCCGCGGTGCCGACGAGGATGGCGTTGGCCGTCGTCGCCTGATCATAGTTGCGGGTCAACGTCTGCGCGACGCCGTCCAGCACGGCGCTGCCGTCGGCGTTGCTGCCGAGCGCCGTGATCGCGGCGTTCTTGGCGCTGCTGCCGGCGGCATAGCCGCTGCGGCCGGGCAGGCCGCCGCCGGTGGGCAGGATCAGCGGCGTGGTCTGGCGGCCGAACACGCCGACGGTCGCGCCCGCCAGCGACATCACCGGCGGCAGGCTACTCGCCGGCATCTTGTCGGCGATACGGCCGAGAAAGCCGTCGCGGCTGGTCTCGCGGGCGCGCAGGCCCTGCCAGTGATCCTGCTCATCGGTATGGCTCATCAAATTGGCTGGGCGCAGATCGGTGCGCGACTGGTAGGTCGCCTTGGTGAGCGGCGCAAACAGCGTGCCGGCGTTGAGCACCAGCCCCAGCGAGCCTTCGTCCCACACCGGGCGCAGCGCCGCCATCGCCGGGTGCAGCGCGAAGGCGCTGTTGGTCAGCGGAGTCAGCGCGGCACGCTGGATGCCCACGCTGCCCCGCGCGGCGAGATAGGTAGCGTGGCGGGCATCGGTGGGGATCACCATGTTCCAGCCGTCATTCCCGCCGAACAGGAAGATGCCGACCATGGCACGGTAGCTGCCGGTGGGCGCAGCGATGGCGGCAGTGCGGCCGAACTGACCAAGTGCTGCGAGCGCGCCGGTGCCGGCGGTGAGGCGAACGAAATCGCGACGGGAAAGCGTCATGGGGATATTCCTCAGCGATCGACCAGGAACATCGGGCTGGTGGCCGCGATGTAGAGCATCATCTGCGCCCGCTTGCGGGCCTGCAGCTTGGGATCGACGTTGCTGATCGCCGTGCCCGCCGCCTTCAGCGTATCGCGCTGCGCCTTGGTGAGGCCCTTGGCGAAGAACAGCAGGTCGATGCGATCGACCATGGCGTCGAGATTGTCGCCGAACGCTTCCCAATCCGCCCAGACCGGGGCGGTGCCCGAGGTGCCGGGGATCGTCGCTACCGCGGCATATTCGCTGCGGCCGGGATCGCCGCTCACCGTCCAGTCATAGACCAGATTGTGCAGCCGCAGCTGGTTGGCGCTGGTCAGCAGCTTGGAAGCGGGGCTGCGCAGCGTCGCGCTGCCGGGCAGCGGGAAGTCGTCCGGATAGAAGTTGAACACCGACGGCGCGCGCATCACCGGCTGGCCCAGGCTGCCATCACGCGCCTGAAAGACATAGCCATCGGTAGTGACGCCGATCGCCCGCGCAACGCTGGTCATCGCCAGGACCGGCTCCTTGAGCTTGCCGGCGCTGCTCGCCTGCGGGGCGCGCGCCTCGGCATCGGTGAGGATCGCGCGGACCACCGCCTTCAGGTCGCCGCGCGCGCCGCTGCCGTTGTTGGCGAACACCGCGGCGATGCGACCGATATAGGCCGGCGAGGGATTGGGCGTGACGAGATGGGTGATCAGGTGCCGCGCGACGAACGGCGGCGTCGAGGCGTGGTTGAACGCCGCATCGATCACCGCAGCGACGCTCGCCTGCTGCGACGCCCCCGCCGCGACGACGGTGCCGAGGAAGCGCTTCTCGGCCGTGTCGTAGCGGCTGGCCATGGGGATCATCGGCTGGGCATAGGCGACCGCGCGGGCATCGGTTGCCGCCGCGTCCCCGACGCGGGCATAGGTCCAGCCGGTGAGCGCGCGGGCGACCTCGCGAATGTCGGTGGCGGTATAGTTGGGGATCGGACCGCCGCTCGCATCGCGCTGGATGCTGCCGTCCATGCCCAGCTGGTCCGGCCCCATGGTGAAGAGCTGGAGGAATTCACGGGCATAGTTTTCGGAGGGCGTGCCCTTCCGGCTGTCCGCCATGTCGAGATAGTCGCCCATATAGGCGTTGAGCGTTACCGCCAGCAGCAGGTCGCGATAATTGCCGAAGGCATGGGTGAGGAACAGCTGGTTGAACGCAGCGATGCCGGCAGTCGAGCGCACGCCCGCTTCCGAAGCGACGATCATCTGCGACAGGGCGAAGGCGACGCGCTGGCGCAGTTGGTCCGGCGCGGTCACCGCATCGGCATAGAAGCGCATCGCCACCGGGGTGCGGGTGAAGCGGAGCGTGGAGCAAGCGGTATCGCCCGCCGCGCAGGAGTCGGAACGGACGTCGACGGCAAGATCGGCATAGGTGCTGCCGCTCGCCCCGAACTGTTCGTCGAGCCAGCCGTTCACGCCGAGCGCGCGGATCCGCTCGACCAGCGCGACCGTGGGGCCGAAGCTCGCCTGCTGGGCCAGGCGGACAGAGTCGTCGAGCGCCGTCCCCGCCGCCGGGGCGGGCGTGGGAGTCGGCGGGGAAGAGACCAGACCGCCGCCCGTTGCGCCGCCGGTGGCGCCGCCGCCGTCGCAGGCCGTGAGCAGGACCAGTGCCAGGGCGGAACCCGCCGCCATGGCTCGTTTCGTTACGCTTGACACGCCCCGCGCTCCTCTGATCGCGACTTGGGAATGCCAAGGTTATTAAGGAGATAAGGTTAATCGCCGGCTCGCGGACATGGTTAGCGAAGGGTTACCGCCGGCAGGTGCCGACCATCGCCGCGGCGCGCGCGCCATCCAGCGCCTCGCTCTGCGCGGCACAGATGCGCGCCTCGCGGTCGATCGCGAGGCTGAAGGGCAGGCCGGCGCTGCGCCGCTCCACCTCGGCGGCGAGCCGGCGCTGGGCCGCGCGCTCGGGCTGCCAGCGTTGCGCCAAGGGAACGGCCGCCAGCATGGCCCGAGTCGCGCGACTGTCGTCGAACGGCACGACCAGGGCGCGATAGGGCTGCGCAGCGCGCGCGATCTCGGCAAGGCGGGCCAGCTCGCCGTGGCAGGGCGCGCACCAGGCGGCGACGAACAGCAGGACGGTTTCCGGCGGCGCGCGCGGCGGTTCGGTACCCTGCGCGAGCGCAGCGGCCGAAAACAACGAGATGCCGAGCGCTGCGCATAAACTTCGAACAGGTGCATGCATGTCGCTCGACATCCTTACCGGCGCATGGTCTGAAGGGCCGTCCTTTGGGGGAGGGGTAGCATATGTCTTTGTTGATTCTCGCGCTACTGCTGGCGAACGGCCAGCAAACCGCACCGCAACCGCCGGCCGCCGCACCGACGCTGCAGCAGCTGTTCGACCAGGCGACTGCCGCCGCCGCCGAGGGGCAGTGCACGACTGCGGTCCAGGCGTTCGAGCAGATCGAGAAGAACGACAAGGCGATGGCGAGCGCCACCGTCCGCGCGGCGGTGGACGTCCGCAAGGGCTATTGCCTGGCGATGCTGGAGCGCGCCGACGAAGGCGATGCAGCGATCCGGCGCGGCCTGCCGGTGCTCGCGGCCAAAGGCAGCGGCTTCGCGGAGGAGGTGCGGCAGGCACATCTCGCGCTCGCCAAGATCGCGACCTTGCGCTTCGATTATTCTACGGCCGCGACCGAATATCGCATCGCCCTGGACAGCGCGACCGGCCCCGCGCGGCTGCAGCCATTGCTCGGCCTTTCGCAGGTGCTGATGTTCGACAAGGACGGTGAGGCCATACGCTATGCCGCGGAGGCACGGACGCTGGTGCAGTCCGACAAGAGCTTCGGGAAGCGGGCGATCGCATCGGTGCAGACCCAATATGCCCGGGCGCTGCTCAACGCCGGCCGCGTCAAGGAAGGCTATGCCGAGCTGAAGGACAGCCTGCGCAAGCAGGGCGGCCTCGACCTCAAGGTAGACTTGGGCGATCTCACGACGCGCGCCGATCTCGCGATCGCGGCCTGGCTGGATCACGACGTGCGGGGGGCGCGGATGTATCTGGCCTATACCGGTGCGGGCCGCTTCAAGGACTCGCCCTTTACGCGGGCCACGGACATGGACCTGCCGCCCTGCGGCGAGGCGACCGGGCTGAAGCCGGAAGACTCCGCGATCATCGAGTTCTCGCTGGCCGATGACGGCCACGTCAACGGCGTGCTGCCGATCTACGTGCCGGCGGGGCGGATCGCCGCGGTCGCCTTTGGCCGTGCCGTCTCGGGATGGTCCTGGACGCCTGAAGCGGCGAAGAGCATTCCCGCGCTGTTCCGCGCGACGACTCGCATCGAGCTGCGCTGCACTACCAGCGCAGAACGACCCGAGCTGACCGCCCCGCTGAAACAGGCGCTTGTCGACTGGTTGGATTCGCTGCACGTCGCGGAACCTGGCTGGGCCGAGATGCCGGCGGCCAAGGCGGCCCCGCTGGAGCGCGCGGCACTGGCCGAGGCGCGGGCGAAGGGCGACCGCGCCGGCACGCTGGTGGCCGCGCTGGCGCTGGGCGACAACGGCGTCGCCGACCTTGTCGAGCGGATGGCCGCTTTTTCCGAAGCGGTGGCACTCGGCGATGCGCTGTCGGCAGCGCCTGCGGTTCGCGCGTACCTTGCCATCAACAAGGCGACGTTCGGCTACGATTATGCCGCGCAGGATGCGGCACTGCGGGCGCTTCTGACGCGGCCTGAATTCCGTGATGACCCGCTTTCCGCAGCGACTCTGCGGGTCCTCATCGCAACGCCCCGATTCCGCCGCCGCGCGCCGGCGGATGGCGATGTGCTGCTTGCGGCGGTAACCGACGGCACGGCGCTGCCCGATCGACACCCGCTGAAGGTCGCCGCGCTTCTCCAGCGCGCCAACATCGTGGCCGCGAAGGGCGATCTGGCGGCTGCCCAGCAGTTCTTCGCCCAGACCGGCCTCACCAGTCGGCAATGTTCGCTGCTCGGGCTGAAACCGGAAGTACGGGCATTGGGCAACACCAATGAGGCATATCCGCTGGCGGCGCAGCAGATGGGATTCGAGGGCTGGGTGAAGGTCGAGTTCGACGTTGCGACCGATGGGCGCACCATCGCGCCGCGCATCGTCTCCGCTTATCCGGCCTATGTGTTCGACGAAGCCGGCGTGAGCATGTTCAAGTCGGTTCGCTTCACCAGCAGCTATCGTCCAGAGGACGGGGTTGCCTGCACGGCGGAGTCCAAGCCCGTCAACTTCCGCCTCTCCCGCTGAGCCTCACGGCACCGGCGCATCAGATCGCGCCGGTGCCGCCATTGGCGCCGAAGATGCTGCCGTCGGTATAGCTGAACGCGTCCGAGGCGAGCGCGACATAGAGCGGCGCCAGCTCCGCCGGCTGGCCCGCGCGTCCGAGCGGCGTGTCCTGGCCGAATTCACCCAGCTTGCCCGGAAGCTGCCCGCCGGCGACCTGCAGCGGCGTCCAGATCGGGCCGGGCGCCACGGCGTTCACGCGGATGCCCTTCCTGGCGAGCTGCTTTGCCAGCCCCTTGGTGAAGATCGCGATGCCGCCCTTGGTGGTGGCGTAATCGAGCAGTTCCTTGCCCGGATCGACCGAGTTGACCGAGGCGGTGTTGATGATCGCCGAGCCCGGCTTCATCAGCGGCAGCGCGGTCTTGGTGATCCAGAACATGGCATAGAGATTGGTCTTCAGCGTCCGGTCGAACTGCTCGAAGCTGATCTCTTCGATCGATGTCTTCGATTGCTGATAGGCGGCGTTGTTAACCAGGATGTCGAGCCCGCCCAGCTGGCGGTGCGCACGGCCTACCAGATCGACGCAGAAGCTTTGGTCGGTCAGGTCGCCCGGCAGCAGCACCACCTTGCGGCCCTCGGCGCGGAGCAGCTTGGCCACGTCTTGCGCGTCCGGCTCCTCGGTCGGGAAATAGTTGATCGCCACGTCCGCGCCTTCGCGCGCAAAGGCGATCGCGGCAGCGCGGCCGATGCCGGAATCGCCGCCGGTCACCAGCGCCTTGCGGCCGGTGAGCTTGCCCGAGCCGCGGTAGCTGCGCTCGCCGCAATCGGGCACTGGATTCATCTCGCGCTGAAGCGCCGGCCATTTCTGGCGCTGCTCGGGAAAGGGCTTGTCGGTATATTTGGTCTGCGGATCGGGTGCAGGCCCGCCGTTCGCGGCTTGCGCGAAGGCGGGTCCGGCGGCAGTAGCGGCACCGGCGGCAGCGGCACCCTTCAGAAGATCGCGGCGGCTGGGTATGTCGGTCATGGCGCAGCTCCCTGTTGCGTGGGTTCAGCGCGCGAGACCGGCGAAGGTTCAGCGTTGACGGCAAGAAACCGAAAGGCTTCAACAGGATATGACTATCTCCACATTCTCGCTGACACGCCGCACGCTGGTCGGCGCCACCGTGGCGCTCGGCGCCTGCCCAACCGCCTTGCTCGCCCGCACGACCGGCGGCCTGATCGCCGGCACCTATGCGAGCGAAGGCGGCCCCGGGCTGGTGCCGCTGACGCACGGCGCGCAGGGCTGGCAGGCGGGCACGCCGGTATCGACGATCCGCAACGCGTCGTTCGGTGTCCGCGCGGCGACGGGGATGCGCTACCTGCTCGACGAGCAGACCCAAGGGACGGTCGGCGTCTATACGGCCGGGCTCGCCAAGCTGGGCACCGCTTCGACGCTGGGTGCCGATCCCTGCCATGCCGCGCTCTCCGCCGATGGCCGGCGCCTGGCGATTGCCAATTATTCGAGCGGCAGCGTCGCGCTGTTCGATCTCGACCGCACCGGTCGTCTGGCCGGCGAGGCGCGCCGCATCCAGCATGAGGGCAGCGGCCCCAATCGCGAGCGGCAGGCCGGCCCGCACGCGCATTGGGTGGGCTTCTCCGGCGCCAACAAGCTCCATTCGGTCGATCTTGGCGCCGACGCGGTGTTCCTGCACCGAATGGGCGCGGGCGGCGCGGTCGATACCAGCATCGCCTATCGCACCGAAGCAGGCGCTGGGCCGCGCCACCTGGCCCGCCATCCCAAGTTGCCGATCGCCTATCTCGTCACCGAGCTCGCCAACACCGTGACGGTACTGCGCGCGCTGCCCGATGGCCGCTTCACTGCGCTGGCGACGCTCTCGACGCTGCCCAAGGGCTTCACCGGCGCTTCCGCCGCCGCGCATATCGCGGTGAACGCCGCCGGCACGCGGCTCTACATCTCCAACCGGGGGCATGACAGCATCGCCGTGTTCGCCATCCAGCGCGACGGAGCCCTTACCCCGCTCCAGCACGCCGGCTGCGGCGGCCACTGGCCGCGGCTGTTCCTGCTCCGCGAAGGCGCGCACGAGATGCTGGTCGCCAACGAGCGCTCGGGCAACATCGCCCGGCTGGCGATCGGCGCGGACGGCAAGCTCGGCACCGCCGCCAAGGGCGTGGCGCTACCGGGTGTGGTGTTTCTCTCCGCCTGACGACGGCCCAGCCAGCCGTACCGTCGCGGTCCCCTCGGCCCAGACCGGCAGGTACAGCCCCTGGCCTGAGGCCTGGAGCGTGCCGGTGCGGGTGCGCTCCAGCTTGGCGTCGATGCGCAGCACGCCCTCGCGCCGGCTGGAGATCGCGCGGCTGACCTTGCCGAGCAGCTCGCCATAATCGCGCTCGAAATTCTGGCTGAGCGCGGCGGCGATGAAGCTGCTCATCCCCGGCGCGTTCATCAGCTGGAGGATGAGGTCGCCGCCGGTCATGTCGGTGGTGCCGCTGACGCCGAGATTCTGGAAGTCGACCTTGCGCGAATTGGGCAGGTTGACCGGCGTGGCGGTCAGCCACACCGTGCCCCGCGTCCGGCCGATATTGCCCGCCACGTCCTCGGCCGAGAACAGCAGGCCCACCGCCATCTGCCCGCCCTTGGTGCCGTAGATCGTCGCCGTTTCGAACCGGGCCCGTACCGGGCCCACGCCGGGCACGTCGAACGGCCGGGCCTGGCGCTTGACCAGCGCCTTCATCAGCACCGGCTCCAGCTCGCGATAATCGGCGATCACCGGCAGGAACAGCGAGACCTTGCCGGTTTCGCCCTGCAGCGGCTGCAGCGGCGGCAGCGGGGTGGGGGCCGGATCGGCGGGCTTCGGGCCGACAAAGGTCTCGGTGATCGCCTCCATGCCCAGCCGCAGCTCCAGCCGCTTGCCGGTGATGGCATAGCCGCCATAGCGCAGCTGCTTGGGCGTCACCCGCATCCAGACCGGCGGGTTCTCGCGGTTGAGCGACAGGGTGGTGAAGGCGGAACGCCACGCCTTGTCGATCTTCTGGCGGACGCCGAGCTTCTGCAGCTCGCCCGGCAGCTCGCGCTCCAGCTTGGCGATCACCGGCGCCAGCTTCCGGTCGGCCTTGTCGGTGAACTCGATGCGCTGGCCGAGAATGTCGACATGGGGGACATCGGCCCAGTCATAGTCGATGTCGATCTTGCCGCGCGGATTCCAGTCGGGCCCGAGCGACAGCGTGATCACCGCGTGCGCCATCGCGTCGGCCGTCGCGGTTTCGCGCTTGAGCACGCCGCCGATATCCTCGGCGCGCACCACCGCGTGGAGCGGCATCGCCAGACGGATCACCTGGCCCTGGCCGCCGATCGTCATCCGCCCGCGCGTCACCTCGCCGACGATGCGGCACTTAATGGTCGGCGTCTTCACCTTGGCGATGCCGAGGTCGAGCTTCTTGGGGCGCACGCAGGGCTGGTTGGGCTTGTCGATCGCCCAGAGCTGGCGCGGCACGGCGCGTTCCAGCGTGGCGGCGAGATCGTCGAGATTGGCCTCGAGCGGCAGGGCGAGGGTGGACAGCTCGGACTTGACCTCGATCTTGTCCTTGGCATGCGGCGGGGCGCCGCCGCCGTGATTGCCCGAACAGGCGGCGAGTGCGAGCAGCAGCACCGCCGAAGTCCACCGCCCGCGCATTCGTTTCCCCTTGTTGCCGATCCGGAACAAGGGGCAGAACCGCCGGAACCGGCGATCCGTTCCGGGGGCGGCATCTACCGTCCCCCGGCCGGGTATCAGCGCGTGAAGAGCTGGCTATCCTGCCCCATGTAGCGGGCATATTCCTCGGCATAGCGGGTGGTGGCGCGTTCCTGATCGGCGGGGCCGGCAGACTCCGCCAGCTTGGGATACCAGGTGCCTTCTTCCGAATAGATGTGGTGGAGCACCGCGCCGCGGATATGCTCAAGCTTGTCGTGATAGTCCTGGCTGGCGGGGTCGAGCCGCTCGAGCAGGCCCAGCTCCATCTTGGCAGCCGACTGTTCCTGATAGGCGAGCTCGGCATGGCCGACCTGATGATCGGCGGCGAGTGCCGGATAGACCGACACTTCCTCGGCGATCGCATGCGCGGTGAGCAGCAGGCCCAACCGCTTCTGCTCGGCCGTGCGCTCGGACGGCGCGGCGGTGCGGAGCCGCTCGAACTGCGCCTCGATCGCACGATGATGGCCGAGGATCTGCGAGAGCCAGTCGCCGGGCCGGGCGAGCGCCTCGGCCCTGGCGGTCGCCTCGCGGCGGTCCTGTTCGCTTTCGGGGGGCGTGATGGCGGCGATCGCCTGGTCCAGAATCGACATCGGCATGCTCCGGCAGTGGGGAAGGATCTTCCCTTAAGCGGTTGCAATACCGTCATGTTCCAGTTGCGATTCACAATCACGGTGTCCGATGGCATGGTGGGCGGGTGACATGTATCACTGTCCGCGTGGCGCCGAGCCGGGCAGGCTCCGCAGCATCTGAAAAAGGGGTTGGAGCGATGATCGACGATCTCGCTGCAGTGGCGCGGCTGTACGGCGTATCCAAGCGGCTCGGCAGGCGCGCCGTTCTCGACGGGCTGGACCTGGCGAACCGTGCCGGCGAAGTGACGGCACTGCTCGGGCCGAACGGGGCGGGCCTGTCTAACAAGGATATCGCCCGGCGGCTCGGCCTGTCGCCTGGGACGGTACGCAACGATCTGTCCGAAGCGGCGGGCGGGCTCGGCGCGGCCAACCGGATTGAGGCTGGCCGCACCGCGCGGGCGAATGGCTGGTTCTAACGCTGCGAGGGGCCGGCCGCGTCGATCTGCGCACCCCAGGGATCGCGCCCCGCCACCGCCTTGCCGTCCGCCGCGAAGTCGAGGATCTCGTCGCCGGAAGCCGAAAAGCGCGGCCATGCCGGCAGCCCGGTGCCGTTGGGGTTTCCCGTCCTGGCGAAGTTCACCAGATAGGCGCTGATCGTCTTGCCGACCTGCACGTCGCGGGGCGTGGTCGCCGCGCCATATTTGATCGCGGCATTGTCGAAGAAGAAGGGAATGTCGGTGGCATGCCCCGCGCCCGGCTTGCCGATCGAGTCGGCCACGTAGGAGAAGCGATATTCCCATACCGGCACCTTCTGCGCGGCGATGCGCGCGCTGGCCTCGCGCGCGCCGGCGATCATGAAGCCGGTGGGGCCGCCCATGTCCGCGCTGGTCGCGCCGATCAGCATCGGGACGTGCGCGAAGTTGCCGCTGGCATAGGCTTTTTCCTGATCGACCAGCAGCGTGCCGTCGAGCATCGGCCCGCCATAGG
>JAPJRE010000408.1 GCA_030824725.1 Sphingomonas sp. | reverse complement strand
TTTTTTTCTTTCTGGTGGGCTGGTTTTTTTTTTTACGAGCCGGGGCCCGCAGCATCGCGCGCCGTTCGCCCGCTCGATGCCGACCAGCGCGCGATGCTGCGGGCCAGCGCGGCACTCTACGCAGCGAAGCAGCGCGATTATGCCGCGCAATTGCAGCGAATCGACTGAGTCGGGCTACTTTCGGGGATCGAGTCGCCGGTCGCGACGCTTGCCGATAGCGGATGCCGTAGCGTCCCCGAGGCCCGCCTAGACAGGCCTAGTCGCTGCGGTATCACGTGCAGCATGGCGCTACCGGCTCTCTTCGATCGTCTGCGGCTTCCCGTCATCGGCTCGCCGCTGTTCATCATCTCCTGCCCCGAACTGGTGATCGCCCAGTGCAAGGCGGGGATCGTCGGCTCCTTCCCCGCGCTCAACGCGCGGCCGCAGAGCCAGCTCGACGAATGGCTGCACCAGATCACCGAGGAACTTGCAGCCTGGGATCGCGACCATCCGGATACGCCCGCCGCCCCCTTCGCGGTCAACCAGATCGTCCATCGCTCCAACCCGCGGCTGGAGGAGGACGTGACGAGCTGCGCCAAGTGGAAGGTGCCGATCGTCATCACCTCGCTCGGCGCCCGCCCCGAACTCAATGACGCGGTGCATGGCTGGGGCGGCATCACCCTCCACGACGTGATCGACGATCGCTTCGCCCACAAGGCGATCGAAAAGGGCGCGGATGGCCTGATCCTCGTCGCGGCCGGCGCCGGCGGCCATGCCGGGCGACTGAGCCCCTTCGCGCTCGTCCAGGAAGTGCGCGAATGGTTCGACGGCCCCGTGGCGCTTTCGGGATCTATCGCGACCGGCGGTGCGATCCTGGCCGCACAGGCGATGGGTGCGGACCTGGCCTATATCGGCTCCCCCTTCATCGCCACGGAGGAGGCCAATGCCGTCCAGGCCTACAAGCAGGCGATCGTCGACGGACGGGCGGAGGACATCGTCTATTCCAACCTGTTCACCGGCGTGCACGGCAATTATCTGCGCGCCTCGATCGTCAATGCAGGGCTGGATCCGGAGAATTTGCCGGAGAGCGACCCCAGCGCGATGAACTTCGGCGGCGCAAAGGCGTGGAAGGACATCTGGGGCTCCGGCCAAGGCATCGGCGCGGTCCACGCGATCGAGCCGACCTCGGCCCGCATCGATCGCCTGCGCGCGGAATATACCGCCGCCAGGGCGCGGCTGTCGCTGTAGAGGCTCAGAACGTCCCGGCGAGGCGATCCAGCATCCGCCGCGCCGGGCTGGGCACCGCGAAGGCGGCACGTCGAAGGCGGAATCAAGCCGCGCGACACGGCGGTACAGGTCCATGCTGGCGCGCACGATGGCAACCGCCTGCAGCGGCATATCCTCGAGCAGCGCGGCATCGGTCTCCGGCGCCGGGCCGAGGCGACGCCCGGGCGCCTGCGCATCGTCCGGCTGCAATTCGCCCGCATCCACTGCACGTTGGGTCAGCAGCCAGGCGATCACATGCATCAGGCGAGTCGTCACCTTCAGCGATTCGCAGGAAAAGGCGACCCGGCTGAGCGCGGCAAGCGCATCGCGCTCGTCCCGGCCGAGCTGGTCGAAATAGCCGCGCGCCTCATCGGCCAGCACCATCGCCTCGACATAGAGCGAGTCGACCAGCCGGCGATGCAATGTGATGGCGTCCTGGCCCCTCATAGGGCCTTAGCTGCCACAGATGCAGGGCTGGCGAAAAGCCCGAATAGCGCTGCGGTGCAACATTCCGGGACGGTCAGGCAATGATGTCCGGAATCAGCTGATCCTCCAGCGCGGAGATCTCGTCGCGGAGCTTGAGCTTGCGCTTCTTGAGCCTGGCGATCTGCAGCTGGTCGCCGGTGGCGGACTCGATCAGGGCAGCGATGGCGGCGTCCAGGTCACGATGCTCGGCGCGCAGCGGCTCCAGCCGTCGCCGGATCTCGATCTCGTCCATTCCTTGCCCCCAGTGCGCCCGACTCGCCGGTTCATTACCCGGTACACGAATCATCGCGGCTTTTCCGCCGTCTGTCGATCAGTGATGATTCTGCACGCGACATGCGGCACAAAACATGATGTAGTTCGCTCCCCTCAGAGTCATTGAAGGAGGACTGCTTCATGCACACCGGGCATCTCTCGGCACTTAGCGCCAAGCATTCACAGCTGGATCAGCGAATCGCCAACGAAACGCAGCGCCCCCTCCCCGACCACATGCTCATCGCGCAATTGAAGAAACAGAAACTGCGCGTCAAGGAAGAGATGCAGCGATAGCGGCCTCCTCCACAGATTATTTACCCTGATCTTGGACTCGCGCGCTGGCAATCAGTCGCGCGAGCCAGGTTCGGGCGAATCGCAAACGTTCGCCTTCGCACGGTGCGAGCGGACGCGCATCGGCGCATGGCGTTCCACGACGCGAGCGCACAACATAAAGGGCACGCCATTCTGGGCTTAGGCTCTGCGCTGAGGAGACAGCCGCCGGTCAGCGGCGCGTGAAGATGGGCTTTACATAAACGGGCGTCTGGGTGCCCCCACCCACCGGCTTACGGGCGAGCTTGGGGTCGATCTCGTTCTCGAACGCCACGCCGACCCGGCCCTCGGCGGCCCAAGCGATCTTGCCCTTCACCCAGCCTACGCCGCGGACCTCGACCTCGACGGGCGTCCGCAGACCGACGGGACCGGTATATTCGGCCATCAGACCGCCGGCAGAAAGGTTACGCACCCGGACCGTGCCGACCTCGTCGCCATCCACCCTGAACTGGGCGGTCAGCAACAGGCTGTCGCGGACACCGCTGCGCTTGCCCGCGAAATCATCGGCGGAAAGCGTGCTGGTCGGGATGTAAGACTGCTGGTCCATTGTTGGCTCTCAAAGGCGGATTCGCACCCGAAGGGAGTAGACCAACAACTCTTAACGAAAGGATTAACCGAAATCCGCCCCGGTATTTTGCCGGAGCGGATTCCAACGTAGATTTCACTCGTCCCGGCTGATCTTCTCGTTGCGCTCGTGCCGCTCCTGCGCCTCGACCGTCATCGTCGCGGTGGGACGAGCTTCGAGCCGGCCCAGCGGGATCGGCTCGCCCGTCACTTCGCAATAGCCATATTCGCCTTCCTCGATGCGGCGCAGCGCCGCGTCGATCTTGGCGATCAGCTTGCGCTGGCGATCGCGGGTGCGCAGTTCGATCGACCAGTCGGTTTCGCTGGAGGCGCGATCGGTGAGGTCCGCCTCGCGCAGCGGCTCGGACTGGAGCTGGTTCAGCGTGCCAGCCGCCTCGCGATAGATCGCATCCTTCCAGCCATTCAGCTTGTTGCGGAAATATTCCTGCTGCCGCGGATTCATGAAGGGTTCGTCGTCGCTCGGCCGATAGCCGTCGTCGCCATCATTCGCGGCCGGAGGAACGCTTTTATCGTGCTCGTCAAAACGGCCCAAAACAGTTGCCATTCCCACTCTCCACACCAGTCCCCGGTGGCGTGCCGCTCGAGAGACTGCATTGCCCGCAGGCGCTATAC
>JAPJRE010000407.1 GCA_030824725.1 Sphingomonas sp. | reverse complement strand
CCCCCCGGTGGCGCTTCCGGGCCTACTTCCCTCCCGACATCGCGAAACCCAAGCCGGCCCGGCACCCCGCGCCGTGCTGCAGGAACGTTTCCACGCGCGCTGCATTGAACCTTCGGTCCCGGCAAACGGGGAATGAAGGAGAATTTCGATGCGTACACTCATCACCGCCGCCGCGCTTGCCGGCACGCTGCTGATCGCCGCCTGCAACACCGTCGAAGGCGCGGGCAAGGACGTGGCCTCCGCGGGCGACACCGTCGCCAACGCGGCCGAGAAATCGAAGTAAGGATTTTGACGAGCCCCTGCCGCGCCACGCGGCGGGGGCTTTCGCTTATTCGGCGGTCTGCGCGTCGGCGTCCGCCGCTTCCGCTTCGGTCGCCGCCGTGCGCTCGCGCCGCCGCCGGGTGAAATAGATCGCCACCAGCGACAGAAAATACAGCCCGACCAGCGGGCCCGCCAGCAGCAGCTGCGACCCCACGTCCGGCGGAGTCAGCACCGCGGCGATCGCGACCGAGGCGACGATCGCATAGCGCCACGCGCCCTTGAGCTGCTCATAGGTGACGATGCCGGCATGTTCGAGCAGCATCAGCAGCACCGGCAGCAGGAACGAGATCCCGAAGCCGAAGATGAACTGCATGATGAACTTCAGATAGTTGTTCACGTCCGGCAGCGCGGTCTGCTCGACACCACCGAGATTGCCCTGGAAGCCCAGCAGGAACTTCAGCGCCACCGGGATCGCGACGAAATAGGCCATCGAGGCGCCGGCGATGAACAGCAACGGCGTCGCGAGCAGGAACGGCAGCAGCGCCTGCTTTTCGCGCCGATAGAGGCCGGGCGCGACGAACTGCCACAGCTGGTTGGCGATGATCGGGAAGGCGATCATCAGCCCGGCGAAGAACGCCACCTTCACCTCGACGAGGAAACCGCCGAAGATATCGGTGTTGATGATCTTGGCCTGCCCCGCCGCCTTGAGCGGCGCGACGAGGAACGCGAGGATGCCGCGCGCGAAATAAAGGCAGCCGCCGAACGCCAGCAGCAGCGACAGGATCGACCAGATCAGCCGCTTGCGCAGCTCGATCAGATGGTCGAGCAGCGGGGCCTGGGTATCGTCGATCTCGCTCACGGCTGCACTTCGCTGGCGGGGGGGATGGGCTTGGAATCGTTCGCCGCAGGTTTCGGCGCAGAGATTTCGACCGGCGCCGGATCGGCATGGATCTCCGGCTGCGGCGTCATCACCGGGGCGTCGCCGTCATGGGGCACATGGTCGTGCGGGACAGGATCGTGCGAGACGGCATCCTGCACGACATGCTCGATCGCGGGCGTTTCAGGCGCGGCGAGCGGCTGCGGCGGATATTGCCGCATGATCCGCTCATTCTCCGCCGCCCATTGCTTCTCGAGCTCGGCCAGCTCGGCCTCGCGCACCATCGAATCGATGCCCGAGCGGAATTGCCGGCCCACCGCGCGGGCCTTGCCGACCCATTTGCCGACGAAATGCATCGCCCGCGGCAGGTCCTTCGGCCCGATGAAGATGAGGGCGGCGATGGCCACGACCAAAAACTCGCCGGAATCGATATTGAACATTCTGTCGGCGCATCCACTCGCACGGCAAGCGCCGGTCGCCCCGGCGCGCTGCGATCAAAGTCCGGGCCGCCGGGCTGTACCGGCGCCCCGGCAGAGGCTCAGCGCTGCTCCTCGCGAGCGCGCTCGGCTTCCGGCGTGTAGCCCGGCTCGGGCGCCGGCTTGCCTTCGATCCGGGTCGGCGGCGTCTGGGTGTCGTCCTCGGCCATGCCCTTCTTGAAGTTCTTGATGCCCTTCGCGACGTCGCCCATCATGTGGGAGAAACGGCCGCCGCCCAGCAGCAGGATGGCGATGATGCCGACGACCAGCCAGTGCATCAGGCTGAAGCTACCCATGAGAATTCTCCTTGATATCCCGACCTATCTAAGGCCCGCGGCTCCCCACGGCAACGGCTGATCACCCTGTACCATGGTTGTACCGGCCGAATCCGGGAGGACCCGCCTATTCCTCGTCCGTGACAGTTTCGCTTTCCGCCGCCGCCTCGGCCGCATCGAGCTGTTCCAATGCGAGATCGACCGGATCGAGCAGCCCCGCCGCCTTGAGGTCCTCGATCCCCGGCAGGTCGCGCCGGCTGGCAAGGCCGAAATGGCTTAGGAACCCCGCCGTGGTGGCATACATCAGCGGCCGCCCGGGCACTTCGCGGCGACCGGCGGGGCGCACCCAGCCTGCCTCCATCAGTACGTCGATCGTGCCCTTGGAGATCTGCACGCCGCGGATCGCCTCGATCTCGGCGCGGGTCACCGGCTCGTGATAGGCGATGATCGCCAGCGTCTCGATGCCCGCGCGGCTCAGCTTGCGGCTGTCCTCGCGGTCGCGGCGGAGCAGGTGCGCCAGATCGGCGGCGGTCTGGAAATGCCAGCGTTCGCCGCGGCGGACCAGCTCGATGCCGCGCCCGGCATAGGTTTCGCCGAGCGCCGCCAGCGCCGCGCGGATGTCCACTTGCGTCCCGACATAGGCGCGGATCTCGTCGACGCTGAGCGGCGCCTCGGACGCGAACAGCACCGCCTCCACCGCGCGCACGGGGTCCCCCGCATCGATCATACCGGGATCGCCTTGAGGTAGAGCGGCGCGAACGGCGCGTCTTGCCGAATCTCCAGCCGCCCCTGCCGCGCCAGCTCCAGCGCGGCGACGAAGGACGAGGCGAGCGCCGAGCGGCGGAAGCGGTCGCTGGTGCCTTCGGGCAGGAAGCTTTCGATCACGTCCCAGTCGATCCGCGTGCCGAGCTGGGTCGAGAGTCGCTCCAGCGCCGCCTCCAGGGTCATCACGTCGCGGTGCGCGACGACGTGCATCACCGGCCGCGTCCGCGCGCTGATCCGGCCATAGGCGGCGATCAGGTCGTAGATCTCGACTTCCCACTTGGCCTGGCGCTGGACGCGCAAGCCTTCCGGCGCGCCGCGCGGGAAGACGTCGCGCCCCATCCGGTCGCGCGCGACCAGCCGCGCGCCCGCCTCGCGCATCGCGCTCAACCGTTCGAGGCGGAGCTGCAGGCGCAGCGCCAGTTCCTCGGGGCTCGGGCTCTCGGCGGGGTTGCGCGGCAGCAGCAGCGCGGATTTGAGATAGGCGAGCCACGCCGCCATCACGAGATAGTCGGCGGCGAGCTCCAGCCGCAATTCGCGCGCGGCATGGACATAGGCAAGATACTGCTCGACCAGTTCGAGGATCGAAATTTGGCGCAGGTCCACCTTCTGCGTGCGGGCGAGCGCGAGCAGCAGGTCGAGCGGGCCTTCCCAGCCCTCGACCTCGATCTTCAGGATATCGTCGCCCCCGTCCACCTTGTGGTCATAGGAGGGGGGAGCCCCCCAGGCAAATCCTGCCCTGCCACGCAGGGGAGGGGACCATTTGCGCAGCAAATGGTGGAGGGGCCGCCGCGGCACGCGGCGGTAGGCGTACGGATGCATTCCGCGCCTTCCGGCGCGGCCCCTCCACCACCGCCTTCGGC
>JAPJRE010000406.1 GCA_030824725.1 Sphingomonas sp. | reverse complement strand
TGCTGGCAGGGTGAACCTAACGGCACGCATTCCCCTTCCGCTCGCGGGGGGGGGGTAGGGGAGGGGCTGATACCGCGCCGCGCTTCTGCCATGCCGACCCCTCCCGCAAGCGGAAGGGGAGCGCAGGCTTGCGGTGCTGGGGCATTTTACAGCGCATCGGCGATCCGTTCGGCGAGGCGGCGGGCGACGTCGGCCTTGGACGCGCGCTCCCAGCTTTCGACGCCCTCGGCGGTGACGAGATGGACGGCATTGGCTTCACCCCCCATCACATCGCCCGAAACATCGTTGGCGACAATCCAGTCCGCGTTCTTGCGCGTGCGTTTCGCGACGGCATGTTCGATCACTCGTTCGGTTTCCGCCGCGAAGCCCACCACGAGCCGCGGCCGGCGCAACCCTTGCGCCACGCCGGCGAGAATATCAGGATTCTGGGCGAGATGCAGCAGCGGCGCAGCGCCGCCCTTCTTCAACTTCTGGGCAGCGGGTTCAACCTGCCAATCGGCTACGGCGGCAACCATGATGGCGGCATCGGCGGGCAGGGCCGCATCGACCGCCGCTGCCATCTCGCGCGCGGTCTCCACGTCGATCCGGGTGACGCCCGCAGGCGTAGGCAGCGTCACCGGCCCCGCCACCAACGTCACGCGCGCACCCAGCGCGGCCAGTGCGCCGGCAATGGCGAAACCCTGCTTCCCGGAGGAGCGATTGGCGATGTAGCGCACCGGGTCGATCGGCTCGTGGGTCGGGCCTGCGGTGACGAGGACATGCTTGCCGGCAAGTCGCTGCTCGACCGGCGAAAGCGCCTGCTGGATCGCGGCGAGGATCGCCTCGGGCTCGGGCAGGCGGCCGGGGCCATATTCGCCGCAGGCCATCGGACCCTCGTCGGGCTCCAGTACCGTGACCCCGTCGGCGCGGAGTTGCGCCACGTTGCGGCGGGTGGCGGCGTGGCTCCACATTCGCACATTCATCGCCGGTGCCGCGAGCACCGGCTTGTCGGTGGCGAGCAGCAGCGTGGTCGCCAGATCGCTGGCGATGCCGCCGGCCATCCGCGCCAGCAGATCGGCGGTGGCGGGTGCTACGACGACGAGATCGGCCTGGCGGCTGAGCTGGATATGGCCCATCTCCGCTTCGTCTTTCAGATCCCACAGCGTCGTATAGACCTGGTTCTCGGACAGCGCGGCGAGCGTCATCGGCGTGACGAAATGCTGGCCGCCCTCGGTCAGCACGCAGGTGACGCCGATCCCCGCCTTGCGGCACAGGCGGACGAGTTCGCAGGCCTTGTAGGCGGCGATGCCCCCGCCGACGATGAGCAGGATGCGCTTCATGGAGTCACCGTTGTAACCGTGATCCGCCGCCTGTCGAGCGCACGGCGCCACAGGTCGGCCAGGGCGTCGGGAACGAACACCAGCCCGAGCAGCGCGGCAGGCGCGATCATCAGCGCCCAGTAGAAATTGTCGAGCCGCGCGAAGATCGCAATCACCACGCCGTACGCGATCAGCAGCGCGAACATGCGCAGGCCGAGCGGTTCGTCCCAGCTGGCCCAGCCGAGCAGCGCCAGCGCGATCAGCACCGCACCGACCAGCACCGGCAGCGCCTGGAGCGCGGTGGAGGTGACCAGCGCGCGGAGGAAGAAGCCGGGGCCGTTGAACGCGGACCAGCCCGGCGACGCGGGATCAAGCGGCCCGGTCACGCCCGCCACGGCATGGGCGTGCAGCGCCAGCACGCCGGCGAAGAGCAGCAGCGCCACGACCCAGCCCAGCGCCTCGCGCCGCCGGCCCTCGCCCCAGGCGAAGAGCAGCATGACGATGGCGTACAGGGCAGCGGTTTCGCGGATCAGCATCGCAGCGAGGCCGAGCGCGATGGCCTCCAGCGCGCGGCCGGGGCGGCGCAGCGCGAGCGACAGCGCGACGAGCAGGCCAGCCCAGACCTCATGGAACAGCACCAGGCCCGGCTGGAAGAAGGCCAGCATCGAGACCGCGAGGAGCATCATCATCACCGCGCGCGGGAACAGCCCGTTCAGCGCGACGCCGACGCGCGACGCCCAGGCAAAGGCGGTCAGCGCGGCGAGCGCGAGCAGCAGGGCGATGCTCGCCCAGCCGGGGAGCAGCGCCTGGAGCGCCGCCAGCGCGGGCAGCCGCATGGTGAAGAACGGCCGCAGCGGATAGCTGCCGGCGCGCATCGCGTCGCTCGCCGCGACATAATAGGTGTCGCCGCCCTTCATCGCCGCGACGACCCGTTCGTACAGGCCGATATCGGTCATCCGATCGGCGGTGGCGGCGTCGCCATCGCCGGTGAGCGAGGGCACCGTCAGCGCGGTCAGCGAAGCAAGCACCAGCAACAGCACCGCCAGCCACGCCAGCCGCGCGCGGCCCCGCGACAGGACGGCAAAGCGGCTCGGCTGGAGGGTCCAGAGGCGGCGCGTGCGCCCGCTCATTGCAGCAGCAGCGTTCCGGCCACCCCGGCCAGCGCCGCGACGATGCTGACCAGCGCATAGCGCCAGCCGCCGCCGACGCGCACGACCTGGATCTCGCGCAAGGGCGGCTCGGGCGGGGCACCGCCGGGAGCGGGGAAGCGCATCTCGATGTTGCGCACCAGCTCCGGCAGGCGGGCGAGGGTGCGCAGGTCCTCGATCAGCCGATCGGCGACCTTGGCCTCGGGGCCGAGCTCGGTGCGGATCCATTCGCGCACGAACGGCGCCGAGACTTCCCACAGGTTGATGTCCGGATCAAGCCCGCGCGCGACGCCTTCCACCATCACCATGGTCTTCTGGAGCAGCAGCAGATGCGGCTGCGTCATCATGTCGAAGTCGCGGGTGATCGAGAACAGGCCGTCGAGCATGCCGCCGATCGACATCTCCTTCACCGGCAGGCCGCGCATCGGCTCGCCCACCGCGCGCAGGGCGGTGGCGAACTCGGCGACATTGTGGTGGGCGGGAACATAGCCCGCCTCGAAATGGATTTCGGCGACGCGCTTATAGTCGCCGGTGATCAGGCCGTAGAGGATTTCGGCAAGCCATACCCGCGCGCGTCGGTCGATCCGGCCCATGATGCCGAAGTCGATCGCCGCGATGCGGCCATCGGGCAGGGCGAAGAGATTGCCCTGGTGCATGTCTGCGTGGAAGAAGCCCTCGGCGATCGCCTGGCGGAGGAATGCCTTGATCAGCTTGCCGGCGAGGCCCGGCATGTCGTGCCCGGCGCGGACCAGCGCCTCGCGATCGCTCAGCTTGATGCCGTCGATCCACTCGAGCGTCAGCACCTTGCCGGTGGTGCGCTGCCAGTCGATCTGGGGGACCATGAAGTCCGGCTCGGCGGTCATGCCTTCGGCGAGTTCGGAGGCCGAGGCGGCCTCGCGGCGGAAGTCGAGCTCGCGCGCGGTCCAGCGCTTGAAGCTTTCGATCACCAGGCGCGGGCGCAGGCGGCGCGCCTCGCCGCCATAGGCTTCGAGCTGGGCGGCGGCCCATTCATAGGTATCGATCGCGCGGGCGAAGTCGCTCTCGATGCCCGGGCGCAGCACCTTCACCGCGA
>JAPJRE010000405.1 GCA_030824725.1 Sphingomonas sp. | reverse complement strand
CCCCTGCCATCGCTCGTGCGGAAGCTGACGCAGGTGCGGCCGCGTGCGGTTTTCCACCGTCCGGCTTCGATTACGCTGTCGTAGAAGCTGCCGGTGACGCTACCGTCGGGGGCGAGATCCAGCACCATGGGCTTCAGATAGGGTTTGCCTGGTTCGGTCGAGAGATCGACCGTCCAGCTGCCCGAGAGCGCGGTTTCGGTCTGGGCTGCGGCGGGAAGGCCCAGGCACGCGGCGATACACAGCAACAGGACCTGGCGCATGGCGACTCTCCCCGCGAGGAGGTGGGAGCATAGCGGCTTGGAAGGCAGTTGGTAGGCCTTGCGGCGCGAAACGCGTCGTGGCGCAGGCTGGGCGGCGATAGTCGGGAATGCCTGACGGGATGCCGTTCCAGTCCGGGAACCGTCGCGGCCGGCTGCGGGGCGGGGGCGGGTTTCGGCCTAGCGCGTCCGCTGCGACGATACGAATCCCGCTTCGGTCAATTCGACCGCCTGCGGGTCGAAGCCCATCTTCCGCGCGCCCTGCGCAGTGGCGTCCGCGATTGCGCGGAGCCGTGCGCGATCACCGCCTGCCTGCGTCACCGCCACGTCGATCAGCGCGGCCTGGAGGAGCAACGATTCGGCCAGTTCCTGCTTCGTCGCGTCGGTCGCGCGCATCACATCGACGGTTGCGCCGAGTGCCTGCGCCGCCTGCACGCGTACGGCGGCGTTGGTACTGCGCGGGGATTCAGCGTTGATGCCGTGCCCCGCCTGCCACGCGTTGATCCAGTAGACGGCATAGGCGTCGGCAAGATTGTCGACGCGCAGGCCATGCGGCGCAAGCGTGCTTCCGATCTTCTCGACAATGTCGCCATCGGCGAACAGGCGCTCCAGATCGGCGGCACCGGCAGGATCGGTCGCGCGCACCTTGCTGACGAACCGCGCGAGATTGGCGATCCGCCGCGCTTTCGACGGCGTGTAGCGCAGCACGGCCGGGTCTGGGGCGGGTCGCGGGCGCGCCTGCGTCTCGCCTGCGCCGGGCGAGACGCGCTCCGCATGGTCCTCCAGCGTGATCCGTGGCCCTTCGTAGAGCATCGGACTGATCATCTGCGCCCGGGCAGTACCGGTCGCTGCGAGCAGCGCTAGGCCGACATACGCGAAACATCGCAAGGGCATGGAACATTCCTGCACGCCGAGGGCAGGTTCGCACCCGGTAGGGGTGGGATAAAAACCGGGCGCGCCGAAGTCGACGCTGCGCCCAGCCGATCGCGGCGAACCGCCGCTTTTTTGCGTGCAGCGGGCTAAGGCACGAGCTCGTCCCTGCCGTGCGAACGCCAAGCAGGGCGGTGGTTGCCGCGGGGGTTAGCCGACCCTCGGGCCGGAATGGTTCTCCGATGCCCATAGCCTCCGGTGATGTTCGGAGGGGCTGCGCGCGGGATCGTTAAGCAAGGCGCGGTACGCATTGCAGGTCGCCTGCGATCGCGCTTCCCCAAAGCGGGATCTTCCACAGGCCCCGGAGGCGACACCCAGGGGTTGCAACACTGGCCTTCATCGTTCGGGCGTCGGCTGGTCGCGCCGCCCGAGCGGTAACCGACCTGGCGAAAGGAGCGTTGGCGTGCGTGCGAGAGATCACTCTGCGGGACGAGAGATAGTGGAGTGCGTGGACGAGTGCCTGCATGGCGGCGCGAAAGTCCAACTCTATCTCCGGGCGAGAGCGGAGCCCATCGCGATCACCCGCGTCAACAAGAGCCAGTTCTCCGTCCGCGTATACACGCAAGGGGGCGAATTCTTCGACTTCGCGTATAGCGCGGTCGAGGGCGCGCGGTACAAGCGTCCCCCGGCTATGGACCCCGCGGACATTTGAATTGCGGGACGCGATCGCGTTAGCGACCGTTCCCGAGCCCGATTCTTTGGCGTTGCGCGGGCAGGATGCCAGGGCGTGGCCCGACCTCCCGATTACCCCGCGGTGCGCCGCGCGATCAGCGCGTTGGCGATGAAGATCAGGACCGGCTCGTCCTGCTGGTTGAACGTCGTCACCCGACTGCGGACGATGCCCATGTCGGGGCGGCTCTGCGAGGCGCGCGCCTCGAGCACTTCGGTCTCGCAGCGAAGGATGTCGCCGGGATAGACCGGCTTCAGCCAGCGCAGCTCGTCGACGCCCGCCGCGCCCAGGCTGGCGATCGGGTCAGCCTCGTAGTGCGCGACCAGCATCGCCATCGTCATCGCACTGGTGTGCCAGCCGCTCGCCGCGAGCCGCCCGAAATGGGTCTTGGCCGCCGCCTCGTCCGAGAGGTGGAAGGGCTGGGGATCATATTTCCGCGCGAATTCCAGTACTTCCTCGCGGGTAACGGCGTAGCGGCCGAAGCTGGCGCGGTCGCCGGGCTGGATGTCGTCGAAATAGCGCATGGCAACGAGTTTCATTGGGAAACCCGTTGCTGGCAAGCGGATTCAGTGGGGCCGGAGCAGCGGGCGGAAGGGCGCGTCGTCGCCGTCGAGATCGGTTCGTGGCGGCAGCCCTAGCAGATCGCGGAGCAGCGGGGCGACGTCGACATTGTCGAACGCAGGCAGCGTGCCGTGGCGGAAGGCGGGGCCGGCGGCGACGAACAGCGCGGCCATGTCTGCCGAGCGATTGTCATAGCCATGTTCGCCGCGGGTGAAGGGCGCGTCGGGCAGCTTCTCGGCGATCGTCCAGCGCGGTTCGGCGAGGCAGAAGAGCGCGGCGATGCGCGGATTGCTGCCGTAGCGCAAGCGCGCCGGGATCTCGGCCTTGCGCCAGCATTCCATGTGCGGATGGCGGCCGAGCAGAGTCTTCTCGACCACCGCTTCCTTGCCGGGCAGGGGGGTGAGCGCGGCGAAGGGGCCGGCTTCGATCAGGTGGTAGCTGTCCCTGGGCAGGCTGAGCGGGATGACGCGGGTGTCGCGGGTCTCGGACATGCCGTGGTCCGAGACGACGACGAGGTTCGCGGGCTGGTGGAGCGCGGCTAGGCCCTCGACCAGCGCGCCGATCTGCGCGTCGATCGCGGCGGCGGCCTGGGTGACCTCGGGCGAATCCGGTCCATGCGCGTGGCCGACCACGTCGACGCGGTCGAAATAGAGCGTGACGAAGCGCGGGCGGTTGGCGGCGGGGCGGCGCAGCCAGTCGAGCACGGTGTCGACGCGCTGGGTGTCGTTGATCGCCTGGTTGTACTGGAGCCAGTCGCGCGGGCGGGTGCCGCCGGCATAGTCGCCGTGATCGGGCCTGGTGACCTTGCTGCCCCAGGCGACGTTCGATCCCGGCCAGAACACCGTGCCGGTGCGGATGCCGGCCTTCTCCGCCTCGACCCAGATCGGCGCGGCGGCGTTCCACCAATAGGGGGCGTCGCTGGCGGTGGTGAAGGTCTCGCCCGGGTGGACGGGGTCTTCCATCCGGTTGCCGACGATGCCGTGATGGTCGGGCAGCAGGCCGGTGACGAGCGTCCAGTGGTTGGGGAAGGTCTTGCTCGGGAAGCTCGGCCGCATCGGGCCGGTGATACCCTGCGCGGCGAGCCGGGTGAGGTTGGGGGTGACGC
>JAPJRE010000404.1 GCA_030824725.1 Sphingomonas sp. | reverse complement strand
CAGCGTGCCCAACCGGTAGGCGCTGCCGGTGCGCAGCACGGCATCCTCCAGCCCGATGCCGAGATCTTCGTGGAAGCCCAGGATGGAGGGCAGGGTGGTGGCAATCCGATCGGCCAGCGCGGCGGCCGGCGGCGCAAGCGGGAGGATCGCCACCTCCAGCATCGGCGCGCGGCGCCGGAGCGCCGCCGCCGTCGACCAGCCGGTGAGCCCGCCGCCCACCACCAGCACGCGCCGGGCTGCGGTCATGCCGCTGCCGCCATCGCGCAGTGGCGCTCGATATAGCGCAGATGCTCGGGCACCTGCGCGACGGTGGCGCCGATTTCCGCATGGAGCGCCTGCATCCCGCGCAGGAGCATCGTCGCGTCGGGCACGTCCGCGCGCGGATCATAGCCCTCCGGCACGATCCCCTGGCCGACATAGACCGCGATCCAGCTGGCATCGAGGAACACGCCCTCGCGATACTTCACCACCCGCCCGGCGCGGCGGAACAGCTCGATCTTCTCGGCCAGGCTGTCCGGCACCGTCATGGTGCGGACATAGTCCCAGAAGGCCGAGTCCGATCGGGTCGTCGCGTGATAGTGGAGGATCAGGAAGTCGCGGATGCGATCATATTCGAGGTCGATCAGGCGGTTGAACTCGTCGCGTTCGACGGCGGCGTCCGGCGTTTCGGGGAATAGCTCGATCAGGGCGGTGATCGCCTGCTGGACCAGATAGATGCTGGTTGATTCGAGCGGCTCCAGGAACCCGCTAGCCAGCCCGATCGCCACGCAGTTGAACGCCCAGCTGCGCCGCCGCCGCCCGGCGCGGAAGCGGAGCGGGCGGGGATCGGCGAGTGGCGCGCCTTCCACCGACGCACGCAAGGCCCGCGCCGCGTCCTCGTCCGAGAGGAAGGCGCTGGCATAGACATAGCCATTGCCGGTGCGGTGCTGCAGCGGGATCCGCCAGCGCCAGCCGGCCGGCATCGCGATCGCGCTGGTATAGGGCGTGACCGACGTCTCGGTGCGGCAGGGCATCGCCACGGCGCGATCGGCCGGGAGCCAGTGATTCCAGTCCTCGAACGGCTCCTCCAGCGCCTCGCCCAGCAGCAGCGAGCGGAAGCCCGAACAGTCGACGAATAGATCGCCCGCGATCACCTGCCCATCGTCGAGGCGGACGGCGGTGATGTTGCCGCTGGCCCCGTCGCGCAGCACCTCGACCACCTTGCCCTCGGTCCGCCTCGCGCCCAGCCGCTCGGCGATCGACCGCAGATAGGGCGCGAACAGCAGCGCATCGAACTGATAGGCATAGCCATAGGTGGAGGCGAGCTGGTCCGGATCGGTCGCCGGCACGTCGAACCGGTTCTCCCGCGCCAGGCGGCAGGCATAGGAGAATTCCTCGAGCGGCGGCACCGCCATGCCGGCGCACCGCAGCCGGCTCCAGTAATGGTGGAAGTCCACCTCGCCCTTGCCGCGCCCGAAGGTGCCGAAGGGGTGGACATAGCTGTCGCCGATCTTCCCCCAGTCGCGGAATTCGATACCCAATTTGAACGTTCCGCGCGTCCAGGCCATGAAATCGGCTTCGCGCAGGCCCAGCTTTTCGATGAAACCGCGGATGTGCGGCAGTGTCGCCTCGCCGACGCCGATCACGCCGATCGCCTCGGATTCCACTAGGTGCAGGCTGCAACGTTTCGGCAACAAACGGGCCAGGGCCGCCGCCGTCATCCACCCGGACGTGCCTCCTCCGACGATCACCACGCGCAGAATCGGCGTCTCCGCCATCCTCGTCCCTCTCCTTATAATGCGCCGATTACCGGCTATTTTCAGCCTTCTGTCAAACCCCGGCGAACCGATTATGCCAGCGATCATGTCCTATCGTTGCAAGAATGTTACGGCGTTTCGGAAAATTTTCCGGTCATGTTAGCGATCCCATTGCCAAGGCCATGCTGTTCTGATGTACATGGCTGACAACATTGTCGTGGGGCCAACGAGTCACGCGGCTAAATGGAGGGGACACATGCGGACGACGTCGGGTACGCGTTTTCAAAACATCAACAGAATCGGATCTTTCCTCCGCGGGGCTTCCGTCACGGCGCTCTGCGTCGCCGGGATGATGGGGGCGGCCCACGCCCAGACCACGGAGCAGCAATCCAGCCAGGACCAGCAGGGCGCGCGCGAGGTGCCGCAGGACGAGGCGGCGATCATCGTCACGGGCATTCGTGCCAGCCTTGCCACTGCGCAGTCGATCAAGCGTGATTCGGATACCGTCGTCGATGCGATCACCTCGCAGGACATCGGCTCGCTGCCGGACCGCTCGGTCACCGAGGCGTTGCAGCGCGTGCCGGGCGTCTCGATCAACCGCTTCGCCGGCTCGAACGATCCCGATCACTTCTCGGTCGAAGGCTCTGGCGTCGCGGTGCGCGGCCTCACCTTCGTTCGTTCGGAATTCAACGGCCGTACCGCGTTTGCCGCGGGTGTCGGCGGGCAGGCGCTGAACTTCGCCGACGTGCCGTCCGAACTGCTCGGCTCGGTGATCGTCGCCAAGAACACCACGGCGGACATGATCGAAGGCGGCCTTGCCGGCACGGTCAACCTGAATACGCGCAAGCCGTTCGACCGCACCGGCCTGCATGCCGCGATGAGCCTCGAGGCGAATTATGGCGACATGCGCAAGAAGTGGACACCGACGATCTCGGGGTTGATCTCCAACACCTGGGATACCGGCATCGGCCGCTTCGGCGTGCTCGCCAGCGGTGCCTTCTCGCAGATCAAGAGCCGCTCGGACGGTATCCAGGTCGCGAATTATCAGACGCGTGACAACACGCTGGTCAACGCGGCGAACACCAACGGCACGCTGGTTTGCCGTAACCCGCTGCCGTCCTCCAGCGACGGCCGCACCCTCCCGGCGGCGGGCTATGCCTGCGGCAACAACGGCACGGCCGGCGCGGACGGCTTCGCCGACTATGCCTCGTCGCGCGTCGCACCGGCGGGCGGCCAGTTCCGCACCCAGGAGTTCGATCGCAAGCGCGACGGCATGTCGCTTTCGGCGCAGTTCGAATCGATCGACCGCCGCACGACGCTCACCGCCGAATATGTCCGCTCGCACACCACGCAGGAGTGGAGCGAATACACCTTCGAAACCGCGCCGGACCTTGCGGAATACACCACCTACCCGAAGGGCTGCCTGCAGAACTCGGACGGTCCGCTGACCCAGCCGGCCGATGGTAGCGCCGGTTCGGCGACATCGCGGGCGCAGTGCCCGGTCGGCCAGTTCCAAGACTTCACCTACGACAGCAACGGGCTGTTCCAGTCCGGTTATATCGTCAACACCAGCAACGGCTGGCGCGGCGATCCGGCCTTGTCCCCCTATGTGCCGATCGGCGGCCTGCAGCAGTCGCTGGCACGCCGGCAGTCGCGCGAAGAGACGCTGAACCAGGACTGGAGCCTCCGGCTGCGGACCGAACTCACCGATCGCCTGACAGTGACTCTCGACGGCCAGGTGGCGAAGTCGCATCGCGAGCACCTCGATTTCTCCGTGTTCGGCTCCAGCT
>JAPJRE010000403.1 GCA_030824725.1 Sphingomonas sp. | reverse complement strand
GCGAGTCGCCGAAGCGCGCCTCGACCTCCGCACCCGGCTGCACCGGATGGACGCCGGTGACGGCGCCGGTCGAGACCCACTGGCCTGCCGCCAGCGCCAGCCCCTTTGCCGCACGTTCGAACAGGAAGCGCACTGCTCCGATCGGGCCGTCGAGCATGCCGCCCGCGGTGCCGGTTCCAGCGACCTCCCCGTCAATCGTTAGCGACACTGGCCAATGAAGGAAATCCTCTTGAGAAGATATACGGTATCCGATCAGGAGACCGTTATTGTTTCCGAAGTCCGATACCGTCACCGCCGGCCCATGCGCGTTGATCCCTGCGAACGGCGAGCTGGCGATCTCGATGCCGACGGCCATTTCGCTGATGTACGGCAGCACGTCGCCATTGGTCCACGCCCGATCGAAGCTATGCGGCAGCGATCCCAGACGCACCAGATATTCGGCCTCCGCGGCGCCGAAGCCATTGCGGAAGATGGGCATTTCCGGCACCTCGCCCACCCCCGCGTCGACCACGCTGCCAGCGAAGATCGGGCCTGCAAGACGGTTGGCGCCGAAGCGGGCGACCAGCACATCGGGCACGCGGCCCACTTTCCACCCGGCGATGGGGGCGTCGAACAGCGCGATGGCGCGCGCCTGGATGGCATAGGCCTCGTCCAGCGTCTCCGGCATTGTGCCCGGATACGCGGCGAACCCCTCGCCTGCCCGTCGCGCCGCTACAAAGGCCCGAGCGATCCGCTCCGCCACCAGTTGCTCCGCCAATGCTACTTCCCTCTCCATACGCGATGCCCGTCCGATCCGGCCGCGGCTGCCTCGGTCCTGGACCGCCTGCCGACGCAGCCGCTCCGGGACTTTGATACCGGTGTCAAATATCCACGTCAACGGAACTTGCGGCAGGTTGCAGGATGGTAGGCCGCGATATGCCGTGGCATGGTCAGGCAGCGCGAAGCTGACGCTCCAGGGCGGCGAAGCGCTGGGCCTCGTCATCGATCCCCAGCCGCTCGTAGAACATCGCGAGATTGCCGGCAGCGAGGTAACTGCCACAGCCGATCACCGATCCGTCCAGGCCCGGCTGCTCCCCGATGGCGAGGCACCGCAGCCACGCCCCCTCCACCACCGGTAGCAGCTGGTCCAGCGCGATGGCAGGCTCGCGGCTCGCCCATTCGAGATAGAGATCGGCGACAGCGAAAAAGAAGTCGGGCGATTCCGGCCAGGCCGCCTGCTCCGCATCCACCAGCGCCAGCGCCTCGGGAAGATGGTCGGCTTCCTTCAGCGCGCGAATGGTGGAAAGGATCACGGCGTGGCGATAGGCGGCGCTCGCCGGCGTCAGACGACACGCCGTGCGCAGCGGCTCGGCCGCAGCCGCAGCCTCGCCGCGGACCAGATGCTCGCGGCCGAGCTGGTACCAGAGATAGCCGTCCTCCGGCGAATCCCGGAGCGCCGCCTGCAACAGCGCCAGGTTGCGGCCGTGCTTGGCCGCCAGCTGGGCCTCGGCATAGCCGTCATGGCCGATCCGCAGCGCGCACGGCACCAGCGGTAGGGACGAGACCGGTTGCTCGTGGATCCGCCCCGCATAGCGCACGCCGCGCGGCAGGATGCGGGGAAGGAACCGGCGTGTCTCGCCCGATACCACGCCCTGGTTGCGCAGTTGGACGCAGCCGATCGACCGGGGCGGCGCGCGGTGCGCCGGGGGCAACGCGCTCGGCGCCAGCGCCTCGTAGCCGCCGTCCAGCCATTCGTCGGCGTCGAGCATCAGGTTCCAGTCCGCCGGCGAATGGTCCAGCGCCGCATTGCGGGCAGCGGCGAAATCGTCGCACCAGTCGAAGCTGTGGACGGTCGCGCCGCATTTCCGGGCGATCGCCACGGTATCGTCGGTGGAGCCGGTATCCAGCACGATCATCCTGTCGACATGGGGGCGCACGCTGTCGAGCGCGCGCGCAATTGCGCGCGCTTCGTTCCGTGCGATCATTATCAACGCCAACCGTACCACGCTACCCGTCCCCCGGCGCCGCCGCGGCGCCTCGATCCATTATAGCGAAGGCGAGGCGACCGCGGGCGCGCCGGGGCGCGCAACCAAGGCCGATCCGTGCCGATCCGCGTGCGCAACTGCGCAACCTTAGCAGCAGGTTACTCCACATTTATCGGTTGCCCGGCGCGCCCGGGCACACCCGAGATTCTATAATGGAGATCTTGCCGCCGGCTCCAATCCTCGCCCGGCGCATGAGGGATCAGCGAATGAAACAGCTTCTCGCGCGCGTGCGCGTGCCCGTCAAAATCCTGGCGGTGATCGCCATGATCAGCCTGGTGACGCTGGTCGTCACCTGGATCGGCGCCAGCAGCCTCAACCATGCAAACCGGGAATATTCCGAGCTCACGCTGGGCAAGCTTCCCGGCACCGCGCATACGGCCAGGCTGAACCGCTTGCTCGAAGCGATGGCCTATGCCGGCTACCGCGCCGTCGCCTATGACGGCAACAGCGCCATGGCGCGCGAAACGGAAGGCGAAGAGAAGCAGAACTACACCCAGGCGAAGGCGCTGTTCGACGACATCGAGCGCGAGGATCCCTCCGCCAAGCCGATTCTGGACGAGGTCCGCGCCAAGATCGACACGCTGCAGGTAAAGACGCAGGCAGCGATCCAGCACGGCCTGCGCAACGAAGACGCGGCGGCGCTGGCCCTGCTGCGCGAAGTCGACCCGGAGATCCAGTCCATCTCGCAGCAGCTCGTCGCCTTCAACAACAAACGTACACAGGAGGCCGCCGACGCATCGCGCGCGCTCCAGGCATCGGGCGCGGCCACGGTCTGGACGCTGGTGGCGATCAGCGTCCTCGCCGCGCTGGCCGGCCTGGGGCTCGGCTATATGGTGTCGCGGCTCGGCATCACCGAACCGCTGGATACGCTGCGAACCGCCATGCAGGCGGTGGCCGGCGGCGACCTCCGGGCGACCGTCCCAGGCACCGATCGCGCGGACGAACTCGGTGCCATGGCGCGAACCGTCGCGGTGTTCCGCGAGAACGCCATCGCCCAGCAATCGACGCAACAGGCAAAGGCAACGGCCGACGCCGAACAGGCCCGGCTGCTCGACGCCCTCGATACGCGCCTCGATGCACTGTCGCGCGGGGATCTCACCGCCTCGATCTACATCGCGGTCGCCCCGGCGTTCGAGCCGGTCAAGGGCAACTTCAATCGTGCCGTGCTCAACCTGCGTACGCTGATCGCCCAGGTGCTGGAAAGCGCCACGACGATCCGCACCGGCTCGAGCGAAATCGCCGCGGCATCCGAGGACCTGGCCAAGCGCACCGAAGCCAATGCCGCCAGCCTGGAGGAAACCGCCGCCGCCGTCACCCAGATGGACCAGCGCCTGAAGGCCACCGCGCGCGCTGCGGACACCACCGTCCAGCGCACCGATGGCGCCATCCAGACCGTAAACCAGGGCCGTGCCATCACCGAGACCGCGGTGCAGACGATGACGCGGGTATCCGAAGGCGCCAAGGGCATCGACAGCGTGATCGAAGGGCTCGACAAGATCGCCTTCCAGACG